>JBLIFE010000001.1:0-21366 GCA_047633515.1 Paracoccaceae bacterium
GGCGCGTAAAAGCCGTCGCCATGTTCTCTATCACCGCGCACTTCCGCGTCCCGATCAGGGCTGGATACACGCCGTACTTCGGGAAAAGCCCAGCCAGCGTCATCTTTTTGCGGATCGCTTTAAACCCAAAGCGGGCCCTGAACTCGGGCGAATGGGTCTTACGTTTCTTCAGTCTGGATCACGTATCTCGTCATACGATCCACCTTAACGACTGATCCGAAACTCTGCGAACACCTCTCAGGTGACTTTTCCAAACACCCCGCAGCCTGTCTGACAGGGCTGATCAGCAAACCAAAGGATGGCAAGATCAACCTTCTTGGGTCCATATATGCAGTGGGCGATTCAAATGGAGGTACGGGTCGAGGGGTTTCCGGTGCAAGGGCTCACCTGCGTGGCAAAGTACTGTGCCCCTTCAATGCAGTAACGATCCCGCGGCTCGTTCCGGACCCTGTGATTGGAACACGCAATGCAGCCGCTTTATTGCACGGCAGCAGATATTTGGTGGGGGTGGATGTGGTTCGGCTTCTCGAACGCGAGATGCCTCATTTTTAACTTCCCGCAGCCCCTGTCTTGTTTTTTCGAACAAACGGTCTTCCTGTCTAAGGTCGGCCAGGCACATTTTCAGACCCGACGCGGCCTGACGCACCGTGGCACCTGTTTGCCAGCGTCAAAGAACACCGTGGACCAACAGAAATAATGGCTCACGGCGATGTTTTCCTTCCTCTGCAGTTTCACCAAAACGATGCGAACCGTGTCCTGAGCACAAAAGGTTTGGCAGATCTTGCGCAAGATGGTCTTGACCACTTTCCCGGCAGGCGTGTTCGATGTCTGTGCCTTTTTCGCTACGTCGATCACCCAATCGATCGCAGAAACCGGAAATACTCCGACTTTCAAATCCGCAAATCTGTCCCGTAGATGTCGATGTCGATGTCGGAAATGTCATTGCCCAGACCGAGCCGGTCCACCACGGGTACACGACTGGCAGGGGACGCCGAACTGCGCTACTCCCTGCCGCAACCTGCCTCGCCAACCGGAACCTGACCACATGTATGTTGTGACCCTGCTGACCAATCCCGCGCGCCCCCACCTGAAGACCGATAGCGTGGTGTCGCTTTCCGCCGGATGGGGCGGCCCACACGAACCAACGTGGCTTTCGCCCGGTGAAGCGGTGTCGTTCCACATTCCCGTAATCCCTTCGAATCAGTCAGAGGTCAGCCGGATATTACAGAATGACGGCGTGGATCTTGTGATTCTGCCGCTTGCGCAAGCGGGGCCCAAAAAGATGCTACTGGCCGATATGGATAGCACCATGATTGATCAGGAATGCATCGACGAACTTGCCGCCGAGGCTGGCATCGGCCCAAAAGTCGCGACAATCACCGCGCGTGCCATGAACGGCGAGCTGAATTTCGAGGCAGCTTTGACAGAGCGCGTCGGCTTGCTGGCTGGTCTGGATACGCGCGTCATCGAGCATGTGCTCAAAACCCGCATCACCTATGCCGCAGGGTCGGAAACCCTATTGGCCACAATGAAATCCCGCGGCGCCCACGCGGTGCTGGTCTCGGGCGGCTTCACCGCCTTTACCGGGGCCGTGGCACGGCATCTGGGCTTTGATGCGCATCACGCCAACACTTTGCTGCATGACAACGGCGTTTTGACAGGCCGTGTTGCCCTGCCGATCCTTGGCGCAGATGCCAAACGGACAGCCCTGCGCGACATTACCGCCGCCAAGGGCCTGACACCAGGCGATGTCGTGGCTGTGGGCGACGGGGCAAATGATGTGCCGATGTTGCTGGCCTCGGGCCTTGGCGTGGCGCTCCATGCCAAGCCGTCGGTCCAGCAAAGCTGCGCCGTGGCAATCAATCACTCGGATCTGACCGCCCTGCTGTACCTTCAGGGGATCGCACGCACCGATTTTGTCACACCCTAGAATACGCCCGGTGCGATTCGCGTGATACCCGTATCAACGCCGCGCCGGGTCAGGATCGGCCCGCCAACCCGCGCCAGAACCGCAGGGTCACCAGCCTCCAGAACCCCCAGATGCACCAGAACGGCGGCCATTGCGGCCTCTGCGGCGCGGGTTGTGCCGTCTTCGATCTTAAGCGCGACTGATTTTTTCAACCCTGACAGGATTGCGATAAACATGCCCTCGGCGCCGGTTTTCACCGCGCCTTTGCCCGCCATCGCCCGCATCAGCTCGGTACAGGCCCGCCCCTCGCCCGCCACAAGCGCCGGATGCGCCATCATCGAATCGCGCAGTTGTCCTTCGGCACTGTCAGCCGTGGCAACCGCACATTTGGCCATTGCCCGTCCGATCCCCGCCAGCGACGACGCAAAATTCGGAGCCGAGCACCCGTCGATGCCGTACCCGGGGCTGTCTTCGCCAACGGCCTCCTCGAACGCCTCCCGGATCATGCGCTGTAGCGGGTGATCCACCTCCACATATTCCGGCCCTGCCCCCAGATGACGGTTCAGCGTCACGAATCCCGCGTGCTTGCCCGAACAATTGTTGTGAATTTGACACGGCTGTTCGCCTGCCAGAATCAACCCGTCCCGCGCAGGGCGGTTATCAGGTTCTTGCGGGCCACAGCGCAGGTCGGCCTCGCCGAGCCCCAGATCAGCCAGCCACCGTGCCACCCGTTCGGTATGAATGGCCGCCCCGTCATGCGACGCACAGCACAACGCCAACTGCTCTGACGACAAATTCGCCGCCGCGCCAGACCGCATCAAAGGCAGCGCCTGAAGGATCTTTATGCTTGAACGCGCCAGCGTAATCCGCGCCGGATCCCCCCACGCTTGCTCGACGTTGCCGTCTTCGCCACACACAACCATGTGCCCCGAGTGACACGATTCAAGGAACGGTCCCCGCCACAATTCCACCAGATTGACGCTGCTCATAAATCACACTCCTGAAGGCTTGCACAAATTTCGGTCGTCAGGGCTTTTGCAAAACCGGTTTCTTACGCTATTGTCCTCTTAACGATCAATTTCACTTTCGCCAATCAACGGCCGGACAACAAGGCCAGATGGTTAATTCCAGAGGCAGGAACAGCTGGAGGCTGTGCACAACATGACCCCATTCAAAAAAACATCGGCATTTGCCGCTCTTCTCGCTCTGACTGTTGCGGCATCGACATCTATTGCCACAGCCCAGACCTCGGTCAATCAGGTGGCCGCCAAAACAGACTGGAGCGTTTTTGTCGAAGGCGACCCCGCAGAATGCTGGAGCGTTTCGGCACCCAAGGAAACCGTCAACACAAAAGACGGTCGCGTGGTTGCGGTGCGGCGAGGCGACATTTTGTTGTTCGTCAGCCACCGCCCCAACGATAACGTGGGCGGCGAGGTATCGTTTACCGGCGGTTACCCGTTTGCGGGTGGCTCCAAGGTGACGCTTGAAATTGCTGATGCGTCTTTCGATCTTTTCACCGAAGGGGAATATGCGTGGCCTGCCTCGGTCGAGGAAGACGACAGAATCGTGGCCGCCATGCGGCGTGGCTCCGAAGCCTCGCTGACGGCGAGCTCGCAACGCGGCACCCAGACAAAAGATACCTTTTCGCTTCTGGGGTTCACTGCGGCACTCGAAGAGGCCGAAAAACGCTGCTCCAAGTAAACCTGTTGTTTCAGGCAATGGGCTAACCTTGGCGGTGCACCGACGGCTGGTTTCCTCCGGCATATAGCTTGGGGGCTATATTTGGCTGTGGAAATAGACTATAGCGCGGCCAACCTCGTATCAGGACCATTGCCATGACGCTCAGCGCCCCCATCACGCAGGATATGTTAACCATCCCGCGCAAATTGCCCGAAGGTGGGCCGATCAACCTTGTTGGTCAGACCCGTACCCAGTTGCGCGACACGCTGATTGCCGCCGGAACGCCCGAAAGGCAGGCCAAAATGCGGGTTGGCCAGATCTGGCAGTGGATTTATCAATGGGGCGTGCGCGACTTCGAGCTGATGACAAACCTTGCCAAGCCCTACCGCACGCTGCTGGCCGAGAATTTCGTGATCGAAATTCCCGAAGTCGTGACAAAGCAGGTCTCTGACGACGGTACCCGCAAATATCTGGTTCGGATCGCAGGTGGCCACGAAGTGGAGGTCGTGTACATCCCCGAAGAATCGCGCGGCACCTTGTGCATCTCGTCGCAGGTCGGCTGCACGCTGACCTGTTCGTTCTGCCACACCGGCACCCAGAAACTGGTGCGCAACCTGACCAGTGCTGAAATCGTCGGACAGATCATGCTGGCGCGCGACGATCTTGGCGAGTGGCCGCTTCCGGGTGCGCCAAAGAACGAAACGCGCCTGTTGTCGAACGTCGTTTTGATGGGCATGGGAGAGCCGCTTTATAATTTCGACGCCGTGCGCGACGGGATGAAAATCGCGATGGACCCCGAAGGCATCAGCCTGTCACGTCGCCGAATCACCCTGTCGACCTCTGGCGTTGTGCCCGAAATTGCCAAAACAGCCGAGCAAATCGGGTGCCTGCTGGCAATTTCGTTTCACGCCACAACAGATGAAGTGCGCGACAAGCTCGTTCCGATCAACAAGAAATGGAACATCGAAACCCTGCTGGAGGCTTTACGGACCTATCCGAAAGTCTCAAACTCCGAGCGGATCACATTTGAATACGTGATGCTCAAAGGGATCAACGACAGTGACGAGGATGCCCACCGGCTGGTCGAGCTGATCCGCGGCATTCCCGCCAAGATCAACCTCATTCCGTTCAACGAATGGCCCGGCGCACCCTACGAGCGGTCCTCGAACAACCGTATCCACGCCTTTGCCGATATTATTTATCACGCCGGCTACGCCTCGCCGATCCGCAAACCGCGCGGCGAGGATATTATGGCCGCCTGCGGTCAGCTCAAATCCGCGACGGAGCGTGCCCGCAAATCACGCGCCCAGATTGCAGCCGAAGTTTCAACCGGTACCTGATCGAAACACAGCCCGCCGGATCTCTCCGACGGGCTGTGTTCGGTACAACCGGCTGCGATAAATCAGTCGCGCAACAGCTCGTTTATCGAGGTCTTGGAGCGCGTGCGCGCATCGACCTTTTTCACGATGACCGCGCAATACAAATTTACACCGTTCTTGGACGGCATTGACCCAGCCACTACGACAGAGCCCGCAGGCACTTCGCCATACGTGAACTCGCCGGTTTCACGGTCTACGATCTTGGTCGACTGGCCGATGAACACGCCCATACCCAGAACCGCGCCTTCACGCACGATCACACCTTCGACCACCTCGGAGCGCGCTCCGATAAAGCAGTTGTCCTCGATGATGGTCGGCCCAGCCTGCATCGGCTCCAGCACGCCGCCGATTCCCACGCCGCCCGACAGGTGCACGTTCTTGCCGATCTGCGCGCACGACCCGACCGTTGCCCACGTGTCGACCATCGTGCCGCTGTCAACATACGCGCCAAGGTTCACAAAAGAGGGCATCAGGATGACGTTCGGCGCAATAAAGGCCGATTTGCGAACGATGCAACTAGGAACCGCGCGAAATCCGGCGGCCTTCCACTGATTGTCGCCCCAGCCTTTGAACTTGCTGTCGACTTTGTCCCACCAGCCGGCACCCTGCGGGCCCCCTTCGTGCTGCTCCATATCCTTGATACGAAAGCCCAACAAAACCGCTTTTTTGGCCCATTGGTTCACGTGCCAGTTGCCGTCATCCTGCTTTTCAGCAACCCGCAATTTGCCTGAATCCAGCGCGTTCAGCGTGTCTTCGATGGCGTTGCGGATTTCTCCGGTGGTGGCGGGCGAAATCGTATCGCGTGCCTCCCAAGCGGCTTCGATGGCGGTTTCCAGTGCTGCATTCGACATATTGCTTCTCTCCGTGCGGTTTTGGGCCTTGCTCGCCCCCGCCTATAGACCCAAGGATAAGCCGGTGCAATCCAACCGAAAAGGCCGCCCCATGAAAGACGACCGCAAGACCGCTTTCCGCGATGCGCATCTGGATATCGAGACCGCCCACGAGGTGCCTGATACACCTCAAACCCGCGCCCCTGCCTATGCGCTGGCCTTTGCCGACGACGACTTCCTGTGCCGTCCCGAGCTGCGCCCCGTCCGGTTGCAGCTCGAACTGCTCAAGCCAGAGATGCTGATGGAAGAAGCCGGTGTGAAAACCACTATCGTTCTGTTTGGCGGCGCGCGCATTCCCGCCCCCGCGGACAAACACACAGCCCGCACCAAAACCCTTGCCGATCTGTCGCGCTTTTACGACGAGGCCCGCGAATTTGCGCGGCTGATGACCTTGCGCTCGATCAGCAATGGCGGCACCGATGACATCATCGTTACCGGCGGCGGCCCCGGCGTCATGGAGGCCGGAAACCGCGGCGCACTCGATGCGGGCGGACGCTCTATCGGGCTTAACATCGTGCTGCCCCACGAGCAGGCTCCCAATGAATACGTCACACCAGAGCTGTGCTTCAACTTCCATTATTTCGCGATCCGCAAGATGCATTTCCTGATGCGGGCCCGTGCCATCGCCGTCTTTCCCGGGGGCTTCGGCACATTGGATGAAATGTTCGAGACCCTGACCCTGATCCAGACAGGGCGGATGGAAAAAGTCCCCTTCCTGCTCTTTGGACGCGCGTTCTGGGAAAGCATCTTGAACTTCGACGCCCTCGCAGAGGCCGGCACCATCAGTGCCGATGACCTCAACCTGTTCAAATTCGTCGAAACCGCCGCCGAGGCCGTAGAAGCCATGGACCAATGGCAAGGCGCAGGCGAGCGGCGCGACGACCTGCCCGGCAGGTAACGCCACCGGGCGCTTCCCTCACCACCGCTTGCAAATCACCGCAAGCTCTCATAAGGCCGCTGCATGGCAAAACGAGCATCTCATCACGTCTACACACTCCTCGTCGAAGTGGGTCGTAAAACCGGCGACGGCCTGCCCGCCACGGCGACAGGAGCAGCCCTCATGTGCTATTCCAGCGGCGTCGACGAGGCCGAAGCCGTGCGCGAAACCGTGGCAATCCTCAAGCAGGCCGATATGGCCCCGCTTGATGTGTCCGGCTATGGCACCCTCGAGGAACGGCTCGAGGAAGGTCACGACATTTCCGACGATGAACGTGCCCTAATGGCCCGCGCGCTTGAGGAAAATTCGGTCATCGTCGCACAGATGACACCCTTTTACGACTGACACCAACAGCCCGACAGTTTCCTCCGGGTGCCGACCGCGCTGCCACAGGCAGCGCCACGCCCAACTGCGCCAGCAGGCGGGAGCGACACCTGGGCACGGCCCAAACACCCTCCAATTGCAGAGCCGTTAAACTCGCGTTATGCACATCGCAAAGGAGCCCGCCATGACCGACCCCGCCATCCTTACGGCCGATCTGATCCGCTGTGCCTCCGTCACCCCGACTGAGGGCGGCGCGCTGGTTTTGCTAGAGAAACTGCTGACCGACGGCGGATTCACCTGCACCCGCGTGGATCGCAAAGACGTCTGCAATCTCTTTGCCCGCTGGGGCAAAAAAGGACATCCGGCAACCTTCGGGTTCAACGGCCATACCGATGTGGTCCCTGTCGGTGACCTTGATGCATGGACAGACCCCCCCTTTTCAGCCACCGAAAAAGACGGCTATTTGTACGGGCGCGGCGCAACCGACATGAAATCCGGTGTCGCAGCCTTTGCCGCTGCGGCCCTCGACTTTGTGCGCGACACTCCCCCCGACGGCGCGATCATTCTGGCAATTACCGGCGACGAAGAGGGCGATGCCTATGACGGCACCGTTGCCCTGCTCGACTGGATGACCAACCAACACGAAGCCATTTCTGCCTGCCTCGTCGGCGAGCCGACTTGCCCCGACCACATGGGTGAGATGATAAAAATCGGGCGGCGCGGCTCGATGACCGCGTTTTTCACCGCCACCGGCATCCAGGGTCACGCCGCCTATCCGCATCGCGCCAAAAATCCGCTTCCTGCGATGGTTCAACTTGCCGCACGGCTTGCCGCTCACAAAATTGATGAAGGCACCGCGCATTTCGACGCATCGACACTGGCCATCACAACCATCGACACTGGCAACCCGGCGACAAACGTCATTCCCGCAAATTGCAAAATGACCGTGAACATCCGCTTCAACGATGCGCATCATTCCTCCGAACTGATCACGTGGTTGACGGATCAGGCTAACGCCGTGACAGACAGCACCGACATCCCGTTCTCGATAAAGAGCAAGGTTTCGGGCGAAAGCTTCCTGACCCCCCCTGGTGCGCTTTCCGACCTGATTGCCGCCGCTGTGACCGCCGAAACAGGCGTTGTACCTGTCCTTTCGACCTCAGGTGGCACATCGGATGCACGGTTTGTCAAAGACCACTGCCCCGTGGTCGAATTCGGTCTTGTGGGGAAATCCATGCACCAGATCGATGAACGGGTCGAAATCGCCCAGATCCACCAGCTCAAGGCGATCTATTCGCGCATCCTGCACAGCTATTTCAACGCCTGATCGCTTTACGGCCCACGGCTGTTGCCTTTTTCGCTATCGTCCGGCCCATCCAACATGGTATCCAACGCCCATGAGTAACCTTCCCTCCAAGGCGCAGGTGATCCAGTGGATCACCGATAACCCCACCCTGACCGCCAAGCGCGACATCGCAAAGGCGTTCGAGATCAAGGGCGCCGCCCGCATCGACCTGAAACGCATGCTCAAAGAGCTGGAAGCCGAGGGCCATCTGGCCAAACGCGGCAAAAGTTACCGCGACCCCGACCGGCTCCCGCCTGTCAGCGTGATCCAGATCCATGCCCCGTCGGCAGATGGCGACCTTTTTGCACATCCACTTGAGTGGGCCGGCACCAGCCCGCCACCCCGCATCCTGTTTATCGCCAAAAATGGCGACCCGGCCTTGGGAAAGGACGACCGCATTCTGGCCCGTCTGACCGAAGTGACCGACGACGATTATCAATACGAAGCACGCCTGATCCGTCGGATCGGCACCAATCCGCAACGTGTTCTGGGCGTTTTCCGCACCGGCACCGAAGGCGGGCGCATCACCCCCATCGACAAAGGCACCGACCGTCAATGGCAGGTGCCCGCGGGCGCCACCAACGACGCCCGCGACGGGGAACTGGTGGAGGCCGAACAAACCGGAGCACGCGGGCGCATGGGCCTGCCAGTGGCCCGTGTGGTCGAACGGCTGGGCGACCCTTCGGCGCCGCGCGCCGTCAGCCTGATTGCCATCCATCAGCACGGCATCCCAGATCACTTTCCCGACGACGTTATCGCCGCCGCCGATGCCGCCAAACCGACCACGCTGGGCGCGCGAACCGACCTGCGCGATATTGCGCTGCTGACCATTGATCCATCCGATGCGCGCGACCACGACGACGCGGTCTTTGCCATGCCCGATACCGGTGCCGACAATCCGGGCGGGCATATCGTCTGGGTCGCGATCGCCGATGTCGCCCATTACGTCCATCCCGGCAGCCCGCTGGACATCGAGGCGCGCAAGCGCGGCAACTCGACCTATTTCCCCGACCGCGTTGTGCCGATGCTGCCTGACACGTTGTCGGGCGATCTGTGTTCGCTACACGAAGGGGTCGACCGCCCCGTGATCGCGCTAAAGATGCGGCTGTCGGCACAGGGTGAAAAGATCGGGCACCAGTTCGTGCGCGGCCTCATGCGCTCTGCGGCATCGCTCCATTACGAAGAAGTTCAAAGCGCCATCGAAGGCCGCGTGAACGACCGATGCGCACCGCTGCTCGAGACAGTGATCAAGCCGCTTTATGCCGCCTATGCCGCGACCAAAACCGCCCGCGAAGCCCGCCAGCCGCTTGACCTTGATCTGCCCGAACGGCGAATCGAGCTTGACGAAAAGGGCGTCGTCGCATCGGTCAACTTCAAGGACAGGCTGGATGCCCACCGCCTGATCGAAGAATTCATGGTGTTGGCAAATGTCTGCGCTGGCGAAACGCTGACGGCAAAAAAATACCCTTTGCTGTTTCGTAACCACGAAGAGCCAAGCCCTGAAAAGCTTGAGAGTTTGCGCGAAACAGCACAGGCTTCAGGGTTCACACTGGCCAAAGGGCAGGTTTTGCAGACACGGCACCTTAACCAGCTGCTGAACGCCGCTGCGGGTAGCGAATTTTCCGAACTGATCAACCTGTCGACCTTGCGCTCGATGACGCAAGCCTATTACGGGCCGCAAAATTTCGGCCACTTCGGCCTTGCGCTCAAGGTCTATGCGCATTTCACCTCACCGATCCGCCGTTATGCGGACCTGATCGTGCACCGCGCCCTGATCACCGCCCACGGCTGGGGCCCCGATCCCGAAAAGGACGGTCTGTCAAGCGCCGAAGCCGATGTGCTTGACCGTACCGGCGAACATATCTCCGAGACAGAGCGCCGCTCGATGGTGGCAGAGCGGGACACGACCGACCGCTACCTTGCGGCCTATCTTTCCGAGCGGGTCGGCAACGAATTCTCCGGCCGAATCAGTGGGATCGCCCGTTTTGGTGTGTTTGTTAAACTAGACGAAACCGGTGCCGACGGGCTGGTTCCTATCCGGTCGCTAGGGCGCGAGTTCTTCCACCACGACCGCGAGAGCCAGACTTTGATGGGGGCCGATAGCGGTCGCATCATTTCGATGGGCCAACGTGTTGTTGTGCGACTGGCCGAGGCCACGCCAGTGACCGGCGGCCTGCTTCTGGACCTGCTGCAAATCGAAGATGAACAAGTGTCTGGCGGTGGCTCGGCCAAACGGGGGCGTCCCGTCCGTCGCAAGGCAAAACACGCCAAAGCCAAGGCCGACAAAACCAAACGCAAAGTCAGCCGTTCGCGCCCCTGACGCACCGAAATTAAAAAGGCCCGCACGAATGTGCGGGCCTTTTTAAATTGGTTTCTAGCGGCGCAAACGGTCCCTAAGACCGCGCAACACGCCAGCCCCTCGCAACTAACTTGCGGGGGTGGACGAGACGCCAACCTGTGCGGGGCGCAACAAACGATCGTGCAGCATGAAGCCCTCGGTGGCGACCTGAATGATATCACCTGCCTTGGTTCCCGGAAGGGGCGCTTCGAACATTGCCTGATGCACCTGCGGGTCGAACCGGTCGCCAACCTCGGGCACAATCGGCGTTATCCCGTGTTTTGAAAACACACTGACCAATTCGCGCAGGGTCAGCTCGACCCCCTCGATAATCGGTGCCGCCGCCGCTTTTTGCTCGTCTGTGGCCGCATTCAACGCGCGCCGCAGATTGTCATAAACCGGAAGGATGTCGCGGGACATGCGCGAGCCACCGTATTGCTCGGCCTCGCGTCTGTCCTTTTCGCCGCGTTTGCGGGCGTTTTCCGCATCCGCCAACGCGCGCATAAACCGGTCACGCATGTCATCACGCTCTGCCGTGAGCGCCGCGATCTCTACGCTTTGGTCACTAAATCCGGCGCCCAGATCAATATCTGCGCCATCTTCGGCCAATTGCGTAATGTCCAGCTGCTCTTCCGGCTCGCCTGATTTTTTTGGGTCAGCCATATTCACCTCTTATCAACGACCTGACAGAATGCGCCCCACCAATTGCGCGGTGTAATCCACAATGGGTACGATCCTGCCATAATTCAAGCGCGTGGGTCCAATGACACCAACCGCACCAATAATCTTACGATCTGCGTTCATATATGGTGAAACCACCAAAGAGGAACCCGAAAGTGAGAACAACTTGTTCTCTGAGCCAATAAAAATGCGCACACCCTCGCCCTGATCCGCCAAATCGAGAAAATCGGCAATATCCCGCTTGCGTTCCAGATCATCGAACAGAATCTTGATCCGACCCAACGCGTCCGCATCCGTATCTTTCTCCAACAGGTTAGAGCGCCCGCGCACGATCAACCGCGCATCAATCCCGTCTTCATCAGCCCAGATAGCCGCCCCACCTTCGACCAGTTGACGGGCCAGAACGTCAATCTCCTGACGGCGGGTCACGATCTCTTCGCTGATGACCAGCGACAATTCGCTCAGGGTCCGGCCCTCGGCGAGTGCGTTCAAAAAATTGCTCGCCTCGCGCATCGAGCTGGCAGTTTGACCGGGCGGCGGCGTAAAGACGCGATTCTCGACGTGTCCGTCCGCAAAAACCAGCACCACCAAAGCACGGTCATGGCCCAGCTGTACAAACTCGATATGCTTGACCGGTGCTTCGTGCTTGGGCGCAAGCACAAGGCTTGCCACCTGCGTCGCACCCGACAGCGCCGCGCCGACCTTGCCCATCAACGCTGCAACATCGGCCTCCTTGCCATCGACTGTCGCATCAATCAATTCGCGGTCGCCAACAGCCACATCGCGCACCTCTAGCAGGCCATCAACGAACATCCGCAAGCCAACCTGCGTCGGAATGCGCCCCGCCGAGACATGAGGCGAATGCAGCAGACCCAGATATTCGAGATCCTGCATCACATTTCGAATTGTGGCTGCTGAAACCTGCTCTGACAGACTTCGCGTCAGGGTTCGCGAACCCACAGGTTCACCATTTTCCAGATAGCTTTCCACCACGCGCCGAAACACTTCACGCGAGCGGTCGTTCATCTCGTTAATGATTTTCGAACCATGAGCCATTGATACTATCCTTACCTCATACATAGTTAAATTGTCACCGCACAACAGGTCAATCGGGCTTGCATCACCAAGGCGTGCGCGCGAAGACAGGGCAATCACAAAGGGGAGGCTCAAAATGCGACCATCCGGCCGAGACACCAGCGCCATGCGTTCGATCACCATCGAAACCAACGTAACGCGCTACGCAGAAGGCTCTTGTATCATCAAATGCGGCAACACGCATGTTCTTTGTACCGCAAGTATTGACGACCGCGTGCCGCCCTTTTTGAAAAACACCGGGCTGGGATGGGTCACCGCCGAATACGGCATGCTTCCGCGTGCCACACACACCCGCATGCGCCGCGAGGCCAAAAACGGCCAATCAGGCCGCACTCAGGAAATCCAGCGCCTGATCGGCCGTTCTTTGCGGGCCGGTGTTGATCGCGTCGCCCTTGGGGAACGTCAGATCACCGTGGATTGCGATGTGCTTCAGGCCGATGGCGGCACCCGCTGTGCGGCGATCACCGGCGGCTGGGTCGCCCTGCGCCTTGCGGTGAACAAACTGATGAAGGTCGGGGACGTGATTTCCGATCCGTTGTTAGACCCTGTCGCGGCAGTATCTTGCGGGATTTATGCCGGACAGCCGGTGCTCGACCTTGACTACCTCGAAGATTCCGAAGCAGGGACAGACGCAAATTTTGTCATGACAGGTTCGGGCAAATTGATCGAGGTACAGGCCAGCGCCGAAGGCGCAACATTCTCGCGCAATCAGTTGTCGACGCTTTTGGATCTTGCAGAAACCGGCGTTGCCGAGCTTGTTGCCGCACAAAAGGCAGCAACAAACTGATGCGGCGGTTTGACGACGACACACTGGTTCTTGCGTCCCACAATGCAGGAAAAATCCGCGAAATCGGGGCCTTACTGGCGCCGTTCGGCGTTTCAGTGCGCTCTGTCGGCGATCTTGGACTTGAAGAACCCGAAGAGACAGAAGACACATTTGCCGGCAACGCCCGCATCAAGGCCCACTTTGCCGCAAGGGCCAGCGGCCTGCCCGCCCTGTCAGACGACAGCGGCATTCAGGTTGACGCCCTGAACGGCGCGCCGGGTGTCTATACTGCCGATTGGGCCGAAACACCCGCTGGCCGCGACTATCCGTTGGCCATGCAAAAGGTCTGGACCGCGGTACAGGCCACACCCGCAACCGAGCCGTTCATCGCACGTTTTTGCTGCACGCTTTGTCTTGCGTGGCCCGACGGCCACGACGAAGTGTTCGAGGGCACAGTCGAAGGCTGCCTTGTCTGGCCGATGCGCGGCGCGCACGGGTTTGGGTTTGATCCGATGTTTCTGCCCCACGGCGAAACCGAAACCTTCGGTGAGATGGACCCCGCGCGCAAACATGCCATGTCTCACCGCGCCGTCGCCTTCGCCAAGTTGGTCGCCGGACCGTTTGCCACACGAAAATGACCCTGCAAGCCCCTTTGGACCGCCCGAAGTTCGGTCTGTATCTGCACTGGCCATTTTGTCAGGCCAAATGCCCCTATTGCGATTTCAACTCGCACGTTGTCGCCGCGATTGACCAGCAAGCCTGGGCCGATGCCTATTGCGCAGAAATTGCCCGTTTTGGCGCCCTGACCAAGGGGCGCACCCTCAATTCCGTGTTTTTTGGCGGAGGCACTCCGAGCTTGATGGACCCGTCCGTCGTTCATCAGGTGATGGACAAAATCCGCGCCACATGGCCCATCGCCAACGACTGGGAAGTCACACTTGAAGCCAACCCGACCTCCGTCGAGGCCAACCGCTTCAAAGACTACCGGATGGCCGGCGTTAATCGAATTTCAATGGGAATTCAGTCGCTTAACGATGATGCCTTGCGCAAACTCGGACGGCTCCACTCGGTAAGCGAAGCCCAATCAGCCTTTGATATCGCTCGGGCGACATTCGATCGTGTCTCATTTGACCTGATCTATGCGCGACAGGATCAAGGTCTCGCCGAGTGGGAAACCGAGCTGTCGCGCGCTCTTGAAATGGCGGTTGATCATTTATCGCTTTACCAGTTAACCATTGAACCGGGCACGGCATTTGGCGACCGGTTTGCACGGGGTGGTCTTGCCGGATTACCGTCCGAAGACCTTGGTGCAGATATGTATGACCTCACGCAATCTCTTTGCAACGCCGCCGGCATCCCCGCCTATGAAGTCTCGAACCACGCCCGCCAAGGCGCGGAAAGCCAGCACAATCTTATCTACTGGACCGGCGGCGACTACATCGGGATCGGTCCGGGTGCCCATGGCCGGCTCACGCTGAACGGAATACGACACGCGACCACCGCCGAAAGTGCGCCGATCAAGTGGTTGAAAGAAATCGCAAAAGCACCAGAATCCGCCACAGAGTGGGTTGCTCTTCCACCAACAGAAATCGACGAAGAATATTTAATGATGGGCCTGAGGATAAATTCCGGTGTTGCACTGGACCGGTTAACCCTAAGCGCTGCACAGGATCGCGCGATCGCGGAACTGACCGAAAGCGGCTTTTTGATCAGAACCGGAACACATCTCAAAACAACTCAAACAGGACGACTTGTGTTAAACGCGATCATCCGGGAATTACTAACAGGATAGAATCATGAGACTATTCTACGCTATCGCAGGCGTCATGGCGCTAACATGTGGGACATTAGGCATAATTCTGCCGCTTGTTCCGACTGTCCCGTTTCTCATTCTAGCGGCATTCTGCTTTGCAAAATCATCCCCACAGCTGCACAATTGGCTCGTCGAGCACCCGCTTCTTGGCCCGCCCATTCAAGACTGGCGCGATAGAGGCGCAATCAGCCTGCGCGGCAAACGCGCCGCAACCATCTCGATACTATTGGTATTCAGCCTATCGCTCTACCTCGGCTTGCCGCCTTTGATCCTGATTATCCAAGGCAGCGTCCTGTGCTGCGTGCTGCTATTTATCTGGAGCCGTCCAACGGGCTCGCGCTAAGCACACGGCACAAGGCATCCAGATCTTCCAAATCGCGATAATTAATCACAAGTTGCCCCGCACCGCCCATGTGGTTGATCGTTACCGGCATTCCCAAATTAGCCGAAAGATCCCCCTCAAGAGCCTGAGTATCAGCATCTTTTTTCGAGATAACTCTTTGTTTAGCCTTCGATCTCTTAGAACTAACCGACTTGAGAAGCTTTTCAGTCTCCCGGACCGACAACCCCTTGCTAACAATTTGATGAGCCACTTGTTCGGCACGGTCCTCATCAAGAGTAACCAGCGCCCGCGCATGACCCATTGATATTGTCCCAAGCTCGACCAGCCCTTTGACATGCGGCGGAAGACCCATCAACCGCATCATGTTCGCAATATGGGACCGGCTTTTCCCTAATGCTTTAGCAAGCTGCTCTTGCGTATGACCAAACCGCTCAATCAACTGGCAGTAGCCCAACGCCTCTTCGATCGGGTTCAAATCGGCCCGCTGGATATTTTCGATAATCGCGACCTCAAGCGTCTCAGTGTCGGTCATTTCCCTGATGACAACCGGGACTTCGTGTACTTGCGCCATTTGCGCAGCCCGCCAACGCCGCTCACCAGCAACGATCTGAAAACCGTCGCCAAACGGGCGCACAATCAGAGGCTGGATAACACCTTTTTCCCGAATAGACGCCGCCAATTCCTCAAGCCGTTCCTCAACGAACTGATGGCGCGGTTGATCAGGATTGGGCATCAACTTTTCAACCGGCATCATTTGTTCAGTTCGCCTGACAGACCCCTCAACAGCGGCCTGACCAAGCGAAACATCCGACATCAAAGCCGATAAACCGCGACCCAAACCCCGTTTAACCCGTTCTTTTTCCAAAACAATATCCCCCGTCAAGCGGCCTTGCCAACATTTCGATCCATCATTTCGCGCGCAAGCTCGCGGTAAGCAATACTGCCTTTTGAACTGCTATCGTAATCCAGAACCGGCTGTGCAAAACTTGGTGCCTCACTTACTCGAACGTTGCGTGGGACTCGTGTGTCAAATACCAGGTCGCCTAATGCGTCGCGTGCATCTTGCTCAACCTGTTGGGACAAACGATTTCGGCCATCAAACATTGTCAGAACGACACCTTCAATACGTAAGTCGGGATTAGCTGAACTTCGCACCTCCCGGAGTGTCAGCATTAGTTGGGACAATCCCTCCAGCGCAAAAAACTCGCTCTGCAATGGAACAAGAATAGAGTCAGCCGCCACCATTGCGTTGATCGTCAAAAGATTTAGCGAAGGGGGGCAATCGATCAGGATGTGGCTCAAAGCATATTTTACAATCTGCGGAGCGCGAAGCGCCTCCCGAAGTAAAAAGATACGTCTTTCCTGAGATGCCAGTTCAATGTCAGCCGAACTCAAATCCGTCGTGCTGGGCGCAAGAAATACCCCTTCCACGCCAGTTGGGACCACAACTTCTTCGATTCCAACCCCATCAAGTAACAAATCATAGGTTGTTTTTTTGCGATCTGCCGCAAAAACGCCCAGCCCTGTGCTCGCATTTCCTTGCGGGTCAAGATCCACAATTAAAACGTTCTGCCCCATTTCTGCCAAAGCAGCAGCCACATTAATGGTCGTTGTCGTTTTTCCAACGCCACCTTTCTGATTGACCACCGCTATTATTTTCGGGTTTTCCGGTCGTTTTGGATCAAACATGATGAATGTCTCTCAATTCAAGAATAACGCCCAAGGAGTCGGTTCTACTTTGTTCTGTATGAAGATCGAATCTCCATGCTTCAAGTGCATCGCTCACCTCACGCTTATGTTGTGCCCCTTTTTGAAACAGCGCAACAGTCGACGGACCAATCAAGTGCTTGGAGAGTTGAAGAAGTCTCGGAAGCGGGGCCAAAGCGCGTGCAGATAAAATTGTCACAGGTTCGGGGGGCAATTGCTCAATCCGAAGCGCAAGGACTTCAACCTTTACATCAATTTCCCGACTGACAGTGCGCAGAAATGCTGCTTTGCGTTGATCGCTTTCAACCAGAGTAAATTGAAGCCTGGACCCGGACTCTTTTGCTAGAATTGCACAAACCAAGCCGGGAAATCCCCCACCCGAGCCAAGATCAAACCATGTTCCTTCTGCAACATTCGCACGCTTAAATACTTGAGCCGAGTCCAGAAAGTGTCGCTCCCAAAGGTTTGGCAGGCTGCCAGATGCGACTAAATTGATCTTTGGCGACCACTTTTGAAGGAGCGTCGCGTAGATTTCTAGTTTCTCTTGTGTTTCACGTGAAACATTCAAACTGTTCATGCCGTTCTCTGAAGCCCTGCGCGACGCAATCTTGACAAGATCAGCGTCAAAGCAGCAGGTGTCATGCCCTGAACCCTGCCCGCCTGCGCAAGATCGTACGGCCGAACCTGCGAGAGCTTTGACTTGAGCTCCGTCGACAGTCCCTCTATCGCCTGATAGTCAAAATCAACGGGAACCACCCAAGCCTCGTCTTTCTTCAGCGCCTTGGCGTCATTTTCCTGCCGTACGATGTAATGAGCGTAAAGGGCGTCGCGACTAATCTGCTGCGATGTTTCACGTGAAACATCGTTTATGGAAACACGAAGCTGACTCAATGCCAGAAAACTAGCCCCAGGAAGTGACAGCGCCTCAAATCCGTCCCGTTTTGGGCTATCAACATTCACTCGAAAACCCGCGTGATTTAACTCTCGCCCTGTAAATGTTTCAGCCCTAAGGACCTGAAGAGACGTGGAAATTTTCTCCATTTTCTCTTCGAAAACTCTCTGCCGTACCTCTCCAACGCATCCAAGCTGCACTCCGATCGCTGTCAAACGCTGATCGGCGTTATCCGCTCGCAACGAGAGCCTGAACTCGGCCCGCGACGTGAACATTCTGTAAGGTTCTGTAACTCCCTGAGTAATCAGATCATCCACCATTACACCAATGTAGCTTTCTCGCCGCGTAAAATGATAGGGATCACGCCCAAAGGCCCAGAATGCAGCGTTTAAACCGGCAACTAAGCCTTGTGCTGCGGCTTCTTCATAACCTGTTGTGCCATTGATTTGCCCCGCCAGATAAAATCCCTTGACCGATTTAAGCTGAAGCGTAGCCCTTAGCGCTCTGGGGTCTATAAAGTCATATTCGATCGCGTAACCTGGCTGCAATATATCCGCAGCTTCAAGCCCCTTGATCGAATGAACATACTCTGTCTGAACGTCAGCGGGCAACGATGTAGATATGCCGTTCGGATAGACTGTAAAATCATCCAGTCCTTCAGGCTCAAGGAAAATCTGATGGGAGTCTTTCCCTGAAAACCTGACCACCTTATCCTCGATCGACGGACAATATCGTGGTCCAACCCCTTCGATATGACCTCCGTACATGGAGGATCGGCTTAGGTTATCACGGATAATGTCATGCGTTCGGACATTCGTGTGTGTGATCCCACAAGCAATCTGCCGTGCAATCGGCGCCTTTGACAGAAAGGAAAAAAGTACTGGGTCTTCATCTGCGGGCTGGTTCTCAAGTATCTCCCAATTGATTGTTCGACCGTCCAAACGAGGTGGCGTCCCCGTTTTCAACCGACCCATAGGCAGGCCAAGATCGCGTATCCGATCAGCAAGCCTCAACGAGGGCGCGTCGCCCATGCGACCAGCAGCATAACTTTCGTTGCCAATCAGGATTTTACCTCTAAGAAAAGTACCGCTCGTGAGTACCACTGCACGCGCCATCAGCGTTGATCCATCTGCCAGTACAACGCCTTTAGCCGTCTCTTGGTCGATAAGAACGTCGACGACTTCACCTTCGACAACCGTCAGGTTGTGTGTGTTTGAAATCTCTGCCTGCATTGCCTTTCTGTAAAGCTTTCGATCTGCCTGACTACGTGGTCCCTGAACTGCAGGGCCCTTCGTTCGGTTCAAAAGGCGAAACTGGATACCGGCGGCATCTGCAACCCGGCCCATAAGACCGTCCATTGCGTCAATTTCCCGGACGAGGTGCCCCTTACCAAGACCACCAATTGCCGGGTTGCACGACATGACGCCAAGGTCGGATTTTTTCATAGTTATCAGGGCAGTACGCGCACCAACACGTGCAGCAGCATGAGCAGCGTCGGCGCCCGCATGGCCACCGCCTATAACAAGAACGTCAAATTGTTTCACGTGAAACACCTCATTTTCCAATACAGAAGCTACTAAAAATCTCCCCTAAAAGATCTTCAACGCCGATACGGCCTGTAAGCTCATCCAAGTAGGCTGTAGCTTTTCTCATATCTGCTGCAAGCAGTTCTGGAAAGATGTCATTGCCACAAAGTTCGCTTTGCACATCAATAAGCAGACCGCGAGCAGCCACAATTGCGTGCTCGTGACGTTGGTGGGTCGCACTAACAGCAGCTGGCGCACGCGACGCAAGGACCTGACCGATAGTGTTTAACAATTGCTCCACGCCCTGCCCCGTTTTGCCCGATACAGGTATTCCAACGTTTGCTATTCCTGTATCCGCCTTTGGCGAGATCAAGATATCATCAGGCCGAACAACAATGCGCCTGTCACTCTGATCCATCAAAACACGAATATCGGCTGAATTAGCGCGCGCAACAGCACGATCTATCCCCAAGTTTTCCACGACATCGTCTGTATCCCGCAAGCCCGCTGTATCAAGGATAGTGACGGGCAAGCCCGCAATCTCCATTTGAACCTCGATAACGTCGCGAGTGGTTCCTGCAATCTCAGATGTGATGGCTGCTTCG
Source organism: Paracoccaceae bacterium (assembly GCA_047633515.1). GTDB lineage: Bacteria > Pseudomonadota > Alphaproteobacteria > Rhodobacterales > Rhodobacteraceae > JBLHUT01. The sequence continues at coordinate 20,231 of JBLIFE010000001.1, forward strand.
CGTCCCACCAAAACATTCAGCAACGTCGATTTTCCGGTATTCGGAGCACCAACAATTGCTACTTCAAAGCCGTCACGTACACGTTCAGCGAAGGCTACCCCTTTGATTGCACTATCGAAACTTGAAATCAAAGTGGTAAGAATCGATTTCACTTCGGGACTAACATCAACCGGTACCTCTTCATCGGCAAAATCAATCGTTGCCTCGATTAGGGCCGTCGCACGAAGTAATCCGGTACGCCATTCTGCAACCTGAGTGCTAAAACCACCCTGGAAGGTACGCGCAGCCTGCACCCTCTGGGCTTCTGTTTCGGCATCGATTAGATCTGAAAGCCCCTCGACTTGAGTAAGATCCAGCCGGTTGTTTTCGAGGGCGCGACGGGTGAATTCACCGGCCTCTGCATGCCGCGCACCCGGCAGCGACGCCAGAGCAGACAGCGTCGCTTTGACAATCGCTGAAGAGCCATGCAGCTGAAGCTCAATTACATCTTCACCGGTAAAACTATGATTCTTTGGGAAGCGCAACAAAAGTGCTTCGTCAAGAAAGCCACCGTTCCAATGCAGTTTTCGCAGCGCTGGTTGGCGCCCAACAACGGGTCGGACGCCAAAATGGGACGGCACATTAGGAGCTGAAGGACCCGAAATCCGAATGACTGCCACACCGGAGCGTCCCGGCGCAGTCGCAAGGGCAAAGATCGTATCCATACCTTAACCCATTGTTATAAAATAATATCAGGTGTTCATTGAGTCGAAAAAGTCGGAATTTGACTTTGTCTGCTTCAATTTTGATATCAGGAATTCAATCGCGTCAGTTGTCCCCATAGGATTGAGGATACGGCGCAACACAAAGGTCTTTTGGAGGTCGTTTTTATCAACCAAAAGCTCTTCTTTTCGAGTTCCAGACTTCAAAATATCAATCGCAGGGAAAGTACGTTTGTCAGCAATCTTGCGATCAAGCACAATTTCAGAATTACCAGTTCCTTTGAATTCTTCGAAGATAACTTCGTCCATTCGTGACCCAGTATCAATCAAGGCCGTTGCGATGATTGTCAGCGAGCCGCCCTCTTCGATGTTCCGCGCCGCACCAAAGAAGCGTTTTGGCCGTTGCAGAGCGTTCGCATCAACACCGCCGGTCAG
>JBLIFE010000002.1:0-19736 GCA_047633515.1 Paracoccaceae bacterium
ACTGACGGCATTCGAAGGCGATAAAATCGTTCTAGAACGCCACTTCAACGACAGCGTTCAACGCTAAACAACAACAAAAACCACGACTGGGAGTTATCAATGTCAGACGAACTGAAATATCTGAGCAAACTTGCGGCAGCAGGCAAGCTTGACCGCCGCGCCTTTATGGGGCGCGCAGCAGCCCTTGGGGCAAGCACATCGTTTGCAGGCGGGCTTTTGTCTAGCGCTGCCAGCGCGGCAGGCCACGCAACACCTGTCAAGGGCGGCACCCTGAAAGTCGGCATTCAGGGCGGGTCATCGACCGACAGCCTTGACCCGGCTCTGGCGGCCAACGACACGATGATCATGAACCTGCGGCTTTACGGCGATACGCTGGTTGAAGTCACGGCTGAAGGCGAGATCGAAAACCGTCTTGCCGAAGAGGTCACCGCCTCGGCCGATGCAAGCGTATGGACCTTTAAAATCCGCAAGGGCGTCACCTTTCACGACGGCAAGCCGCTGACCCCGCAGGACGTCGCCCGCACGATGGAGCGTCACGCAGGTGAGGAAAGCAAATCCGGCGCGCTGGGTATTTTGCGCGGCATCAAGGAATGGGCGATCGACGGCGACGATTTCATCGTCACGCTGAACCAGCCGAATGCCGACCTGCCCTATCTGATTTCGGATTACCACCTTGTGATCCAGCCTGATGGCGGATTTGCCGATCCGGGTGCCGGCATGGGCACAGGCCCCTACATCATGCGCTCGAACGAGGCCGGTGTGCGCCACGTTTACGAAAAGAACCCCAACTACTGGGATGACAGTGTCGGTCATGCGGCCACAGTCGAGATGATCGTGATCAACGACGACACGGCACGGGTCGCGGCGCTTCAGTCCGGTCAGGTCCACATGATCAACCGCATCCCGCCCAAGGTTGCGGGATTTGTGGCGCGCAACAAGAACATCGACGTCAAGTCGGTGGCCGGACGCGGACATTATGTGTTCATCATGCACGCAAACACAGCACCGTTCGACAATGTCGATCTGCGGCTGGCGCTGAAATATGCGATCAACCGTCAGGAAATGGTCGACAAGATCCTGTTCGGCAACGGCACCGCCGGCAATGATACGCCGATCAACGCCGCCTATCCGCTGTTCTCGGGCGACATCGAGCAGCGCGCCTATGATCCTGACAAGGCCGCGTTCCACTTCAAGAAATCGGGTCATGACGGGCCGGTGACTTTGCGCACCTCCGAGAACTCCTTTCCCGGAGCCGTGGATGCAAGCCAGTTGTTCCAGCAAAGTGCAGCCGCCGCCGGCATCTCCCTTGATGTCAAGCGCGAGCCGAACGACGGCTACTGGTCGGAAGTCTGGAACAAGCAGCCGTTCTGTACCTCGTACTGGGGCGGACGCCCGACGCAGGACGCGATGTTCTCGACGGCGTACCTGTCCACGGCCGACTGGAACGACACGCGCTTTTTTAACGCGCAGTTCGACCAGACACTTTATGCCGCGCGCGCAGAGCTGGATCAGGCAAAACGCAAGGCGATGTACCGCGACATGAGCGTAATGGTGCGGGACGATGGCGGCTTGATCCTGCCGATGTTCAACAACTTCATCGAAGGTGTTTCTGACAAGGTGGACGGCTGGGCCGTGGACCAGAACGGCGGCATGATGAACAGCTACGCCCCCATCAAAACATGGCTCAAAGCCTGATATGGGCCTAGCCCTGAAATTGGTTGCCCAGCGCCTTGCGCTGGGCTTCCTGCTCCTTCTTGCGGTATCCGCGCTGATTTTCGCCGGAACGCAGATCCTTCCCGGCGATGTGGCGCAATCCATCCTCGGACAATCCGCAACCCCCGAGGCCCTCGCCAACCTGCGAGAGAGCATGGGATTGAACGAGCCCGCGATCACCCGCTATTTTGCATGGCTGGGCGGCGTTATGACCGGCGACCTTGGCACAGCATTGTCAAGCGGCGCGGACATCACCTCGTCGATCGGCAAACGGCTGTTCAACACTTTGTTTCTGGCTTCGGTTGCCGCGGTGATCTCTATCCCGCTGGCAATCATTCTGGGGCTTCTGGCGGTCCGGTTCAAAAACCGTTGGCCCGACAAATTGATCTCGGCCACCACGCTGGCCTCGATTTCCTTGCCCGAATTCTTTATCGGTTATCTGCTTATTCTTGTGTTTTCCGTGAACCTTGGTTGGTTTCCGTCCGTGGCGACGGTCTATGACAGCATGGGGATGTGGGACCGGTTGAATGTCGTGATGTTACCCGCCCTGACGCTCACCCTTGTGGTGCTGGCGCACATGATGCGTATGACGCGTGCCGCGATCCTGAACGTCATGCAGTCGGCCTATATCGAGACTGCCGAATTGAAGGGGCTGAACGGCTTCAAAGTGATCCGCAAGCACGCCTTTCCCAATGCAATTGCGCCCATCGTCAATGTCGTCATGTTGAACATGGCCTATCTGATTGTCGGCGTTGTCGTGGTCGAGGTGATTTTTGTCTATCCGGGCATGGGGCAATACCTTGTCGATCATGTGTCCAAACGCGATGTGCCTGTGGTGCAGGCGTGCGGGCTGATTTTTGCGGCCATTTATATTGGTCTGAACCTTGTGGCAGATGTGGTGTCGATCTTGACAAACCCACGTTTGCGCCATCCCAAGTGAGGGCGCACAGATGGATTTGAAAACCATACCGATCAGCGCGTGGATCGGGCTTGTCTCAACCTCGATTTTCGTTTTCGCCGCCGTGTTTGCCCCTTGGGTCGCCCCTTACGGGCTGTCCGAAGTGGTCGGACAGGTCTGGGAACCGATGTCGGCCAAACACTGGCTGGGCACTGACAATCTGGGCCGTGATCTGCTATCGCGGATGATTTACGGCGCACGCACGACGCTTACAATTGCTGCACTTGCGACCTTTGTCTCATTCACGCTGGGCGCGTTTATGGGCATGTCAGCGGCTGTCATGGGGGGCTGGGCGGATCAGGCCCTGTCGCGCAGTGTCGATCTGCTGATGTCGATCCCGACGCTGATTTTTGCCTTGGTCGTCTTGTCGGTTTTGCCGTCAAATATCGTGACGCTGGTCCTTGTGATGGGCATTCTGGATGCGACACGGGTTTTCCGGTTGAGCCGGGCCGTTGGCGTCGATGTGAATGTCATGGAATTTGTCGAGGCGGCAAAGCTGCGCGGCGAAGGAAGGATGTGGATCATCCTGCGCGAAATCCTGCCGAATGCCTTGTCGACGCTGGTGGCGGAGTTGGGCTTGCGGTTTATTTTCGCGGTGCTCTTTTTGTCATCGCTGTCGTTCCTTGGGCTGGGCATTCAACCGCCCGAGGCCGATTGGGGCGGGATGGTCAAAGAAAACAAGGACGGCATCGTGTTTGGCATTCCTGCGGCCCTGATCCCGGCGGGCGCGATCGCGCTTCTGGCGATTTCGGTCAATCTTATTGCGGACTGGATATTGAACCGCACCACAGACCTTAAGGGAGGGCGCGGAAATGGCTGATACCTTGCTGGATATTCGCAATCTGAAAATCGGCGTCACCGTTCATGCTCCCGGCGAGCCTGCGCGCGACATCACGATTGTGCACGGCGTCTCGGCGACGCTTGAAAAAGGACAGGTCCTTGGCCTGATCGGAGAGTCTGGTGCGGGCAAGTCGACCATCGGCCTGTCCTCCATGGCTTACGGGCGCGGCGGGGTCGAGATTACCGGCGGTGAGGTTTTCCTGAACGGGCGCGACATTCTCAAAGAGTCGCGTTCGGGCCTGAATGCTCTGCGCGGGCGCGAGGTGTGCTATGTTTCGCAATCTGCCGCCGCAAGCTTCAATCCGGCTCACAAGTTGATCGATCAGGTCATCGAAGCCACGCTTGAGCATAACCTGATGACCCGCCCCGAGGCCGAGGCCCGTGCTATCGAGCTGTTCAAGGCACTGTCGTTGCCCGATCCCGAGACAATCGGCAACCGGTATCCCCATCAGGTCTCGGGCGGGCAGTTGCAGCGCGTCATGACCGCGATGGCCCTGTGCCCCAAGCCGGATCTGATTGTGTTTGACGAACCCACGACAGCGCTTGACGTTACAACCCAGATCGACGTTCTGGCCGCGATCAAGAACGCGATCAAACTGACGGGTGTGGCGGCGCTTTATATTACTCACGACCTAGCGGTGGTGGCACAGGTTTCGGATGAAATCATGGTGCTGCAATCGGGCGAAATGGTCGAACACGGCACAACCCAACAGATTATCGAGACCCCGCGTGAGGAATATACACGGGCCTTGGTCTCTGTGCGCTCCATAGACCACCCCGAGAAGGCACCGCACGACGCGCCGATCATGCAAGTCAAGGGGATTACGGCAGGGTACGGGCGCGGGCTGACCGTGCTAGATGATGTCTCCGTCGAGCTGTATCCGGGGCAGACGCTCGCCGTGGTCGGCGAAAGCGGCTCGGGCAAATCCACGCTTGCGCGGGTGATTACCGGCCTTTTGCCACCACGCGCCGGCACGATCGAGTTTGACGGCCGCACGCTGACACCCAAGCAAAAAAACCGCTCGCGTGAGGATCTGCGCGAGATCCAGATGATCTATCAGATGGCCGATACCGCCATGAACCCGCGCCAGACCGTGCGCACGATCATTGGTCGGCCACTGGCGTTCTATTTCGGGATCAAAGGCGAAGAGCTTAACCAGAAAATCTGCGACCTGCTCGAGGAAATCGAGCTGCCAGAAGATATGGCAGACCGCTATCCCGCCGAGCTTTCGGGCGGGCAAAAGCAGCGTGTCTGCATTGCGCGGGCTCTGGCCGCCAAGCCAAAGCTGATCATCTGTGACGAAGTCACATCGGCGCTTGATCCGCTGGTGGCTGACGGCATTCTCAAGTTGCTACTCAACTTGCAAAGCCGCGAAAAGGTCGCCTATCTTTTCATCACTCATGACCTTGCCACGGTAAGGGCGATTGCCGATTCGATCGCAGTGATGCATCTGGGCAAGCTTGCGCGTTACGGTACCAAAACAAAAGTCTTGAGCCCGCCGTTTGATGATTACACCGATCTTTTGCTCTCGTCGGTGCCTGAAATGAAGCTTGGCTGGCTCGAAAATGTCATGGCAACGCGTAAGATGGAAAGTGCGGGCAATTAGCCCGTGCGGGACTCACACAACCTCTCAACCGGACGGGATTACGATGTTCGACACAAAAACAGGGCTGATGGATGACATCCGCAGTCGCTTTGCTCAGGTTGATACCTGCCCTATGCAGGGACCGCGCGTCTTTTTCGAGAATGCCGGCGGCGCACTAACGCTCAATTCGGTCGTGGACACCTCGACGAAATATGCCGCCATCCCTGACAATCAGGGACGCGCCAATGCTGGTGCACAAGAGCTTGTGCGCGTTATTACCAAGGCCAAGGCAGAGGTGATGATGTTGATGAATGCAAGCTCTGGACAGGTGTTTGTCGGCGAAAGTGGAACCGAATTATTGTTCCGGATGATCATGAATGCCTGTCTTGGAGCGGGTCCGGGAAATGTTGTTGGCAGCACGCTGGAGCATCCCGCCTCGCGGTCGGCAGCGAAACGATGGTCAAAGATCGCCGGTCAGGACTATATTTCAGTGCCGCATAACGATGCGACAGGCAGCGTCGATGCGGCCGATTATGCCGCTCATGTCACACCACAGACGCGTGTCGCCACGATCCTACACACGTCTCCGGTGACAGGCATGTCCGTGGATGTGGCTGCAATTGCAAAGGCGATCCGCGCCACAGCGCCCGAGTGCTTGATAATCGTCGACGGCATCCAGCATGCTGCGCACGGACATATCGACATCGACAGCTACGGCGTGGATGGCTATGCAATTTCTCCTTACAAGATGTTCTCGCGGCACGGTTACGGAATTGCGTGGATCAGCGAGCGTTTGACCCACCTGCCCCACGATTCGCTTGACGACGGACCCGAAGGGGTTTGGGAGTTGGGCACCCGCGACACAGGGGCCTATGCGACCTTGTCGGACGTGGTTGACTACCTTGGTTGGCTTGGTGGCCATTTTACCGATGACACAGCACCACGCGCCCGCATCGAGGCCGCAGCGCGGGCCATTCATGCCCATGAAAAAACCCTGACCAATGCGATGCTGCACGGGACAGGCAACCTCAAAGGGCTGGCAGAATTGCCCGGCATCGAAATCATCGGCGGCGTCGACAATCCGCGCCGCGAAGGTCTGGTCTCGATGACGGTTACAGGCGTCCCCTCTGCGGATGTGGTCGAGGCCCTGAACCAACAGGGTATCCGCGTGCATGTTCGCAAGGCAGACCACTATTCGGGCAACATCCTGACCCCTCTCGGGCTGCCCGACTGCATCAGGGTGTCAATGTGCCACTATAATACCACCGGCGAAGTTGCACAGTTTCTTGCCGCGATGGCCGGAATTGCCGAACGCTAGAAGGGGTGTCCTGCCATCCGTGGCAGGACAGCCTTTCGGCCACAACCAGTACCTTGAAAGTGGCTCGCATCAATTTTCCTGATTCTGGTTAATGGGTCAAAAAACACTCGCAACCCAATGAAATAAGGGGGTTAACCTGCTGTAAGCAGTTCCATGCCTATTCTTTCCGGACACATACAGTCGATGTTACGGAAGGATGCAAAATGACAAAACGCCTGATGCTCTGCGCACTGTGCCTTACTTTTGGTCAAGCGGCAGTCGCGAATGAATATGCCCCGGCTATGAACTCGTATTACGAGGGTCATATCATGAAATGGGCCGGCAATCCGATGCTTGCCGATGCGATCAAATCACAGAATATGAAGACCGCCGGACTGGCACAAAGCGCCATCGACGAGTTGGATCTCCAATGGCGGGCCGAGGTCGGTACATCCACTCAAACGTTGATCACGCCTGTCCTGACCGGTCCGGTTGCCGATTTTCTGCGCGTGCAGGTTGAAGCATCGGGCGGCGCGATTACCGAGGTTTTCGCAATGGATGCGCGTGGCCTTAACGTAGCGGCCAGCGATGTGACGTCGGATTACTGGCAAGGGGACGAGTCGAAATTCTCCGAAACATTTCCCAAGGGTGCGGGTGCTGTTCATTTCAGCGAGATCGAGTTTGATGAATCAAGTCAGACCTATCAGGGTCAGATTTCATTTGTCATCACCGACCCCGAGACAAGTACCCCGATCGGCGCGATCACCATCGGCGTGAATGCAGAAGCCCTGATGTAGGTTTCGATCCCGTTCCACTTTTTGGCTTGCTCCGATAACGGGGCGGGCTTTCTCTCAAACAAGGTTCCCATGATGTCCCTGAGAATTGGCAAGTCGGTTTTTGCCGTGACCTCGCTGGTGCTTACCGTGTGCACAGCGCTTGTCGCGATTACATTCTTTGCTCTGGCCTATCGGGCCGAATTGCAATCCATAAGCAAAGGGACTTCGTTGCTGGCATATGAAGTGACGCATATTGTCGGGGATCAGATCGGCGGTGCGGTAAAATTCGGGAATGCAGATGCGCTCACGGAAACCCTTGATTCCACCATCGCAAATTTAGGGAAGCAGGCGCTTGCGGGGGTGGTCATCAATTCTTCCGGCGACGTTCTGGTCAGCCGCTCCGCCAACGATCATGATACCGCCGCCCTAGCCAAATTTGGGCGCAACGCAATGGGCGCACAAGAGACCGCGGTGTCAGCCTCGGGCATGACGGTTGCCAGTCTGGTGCGGGTAGGCGCGAACAACGACGTCGTCGGCGTATTGGTCATGGAGTTCACGGATGCGCCGCTTCTGGTGCAGATGAAGGACAACCTGTTGCTGAACGGTTTGATCTCGTTCGGTGTCTTTCTGGCTACGCTTGTGGCCGCGATGTTCTTTTTACGATCTTACCTCTCGCGTCCTTTGGCAAGTATTCGATCTGCTCTCAAGGATATTTCGGATCAGAAGTTCGACATCTCGATCCCGAGCCAGCACCGCCGCGACGAAGTGGGCGACATTGCACGCTCGGTCGAAAGTTTCCGCTCGAGCCTAAGCGAAGCCGAACAAATGCGGGCCGACAGCCACTTCAGAGCGACAGCTTTCAACAGTTCTTCGGCTGCCATGATGGTTGTCAGCAAGAATTTTGACATCCAGCTGGTCAATGCCGCAGCCGTGGGCTTGCTGCAGCAACATGTCGAAATATTCAAGGAAGTCCGTAGCGATTTTGACCCCGAACAATTAGTGGGTCGGAACATGGATCTGTTCCACCGTAATCCGGACCACAACCGCCAGATGATGACCGAGAAGCAATCGCTTCCGATGAACACGGAATTCTCTGTGGGCGAGGCCCGGTTCGGCCTAACAATCGGCGGTGTTTATGATGATAGCAAAGACCTCATCGGCTACATCATAGAATGGAGTGATGTCACCAACATCAGGATGCAGACGTCCATTTTGTCTTCGCTGGACCGTGATCAGGTAAAGGCAGAATTCTTTATGGACGGAACCTTAAGTTCAGCCAACGTGCGGTTTGAAAACCTCAAAGGCGACGGCACACTCAAAGGTCAGAAAATACCGCTTTCACAACTGCTTTTGCCCGGTCCGGGAATGACACAGACCATTCCCGAACTGTGGGAAAAGGTCAAAAAGGGGGAACCCGTGTTCGGGAAGTTCCAGCTTAAGTCAGCTTCTGGAAAAGTCTCCTACATCGACGGTAATCTCAATGCGGTCATGGACGGAAACAACATACCGATGCGCGCCCTTTTGCTTGCCGCCGATGTGACTGAAAACGAGTTGGAGCGCATTGCAACCCTCAAAGCCCGCGAAAAGGCCGAAAAAGAGCAAAATCAGGTTGTGAACGATCTGACCATGGCCCTTCAACGACTGAGTTCGGGGGACCTAACAGCCCAGCTAACAGAGCCGTTCGCTGACGATTATGAAACGTTGCGGACAAACTTCAACACCGCGATCTCAAAGCTGTCGGGTGCGTTAAACAACGTTATCGCCGTGTCGGGAAGCATCCGTCAGGAGGCCGCCGAGATCACCAGCGCCGCCGACAACCTGTCACGCCGGACAGAACAATCCGCCGCGACCCTAGAAGAAACCGCAGCAGCCCTGGACCAGTTGACCAAATCGGTGCAGGCCGCAGCCGTAGGCGCCGAAAAGGCCAACGAGCTTGTCGAGGACGCCAAAAACAACGCCGAGCAAAGCGGCGAAGTGGTCCGCGACGCTGTTTCGGCAATGTCACAGATCGAAACCTCGTCGGGGCAGATTTCAAAGATCATTACCGTAATCGACGATATTGCCTTCCAGACAAACCTGCTTGCGCTGAACGCTGGCGTCGAGGCGGCACGCGCAGGGGAAGCAGGACGCGGATTTGCGGTGGTTGCGTCAGAAGTGCGTGCCTTGGCGCAACGATCTTCGGATGCCGCAAAAGAGATCAATGTCCTGATCTCCCAGAGTGGCGCGCACGTCAAACAAGGGGTCAAGCTGGTTGACCAGACCGGTAATGCACTCCAGTCGATCGCGGTTGCGGTCAAGGAACTGTCGCAGCACGTCTCGGAAATCGCCACCTCCTCGCGTGACCAGTCCACCGGCATCGCAGAAATCAACGCCGCTGTGACCCAGCTGGATCAGGCCACCCAGCAGAATGCCGCCATGTTCGAGGAGACAACGGCCGCAAGCCACGCCTTGACCAATCAGGCGATCTCGCTTGCAGAAACCGTGAGCGCCTTCACGACCGATGCCCAAGACCACTTACCCCCTTCGCGCAGCCAACAGCACGACGAAGAGGACATGCTCAAAAGGACAGGATAGCGGGACCCCGATGACGGATTAGCTTGAATAACCGATCACAAGCAGGCCAACCCCAAGGATCACCCGGTAGATCACATAAGGCGTAAAACTAACCGATCGCAGCAGGCGCATCATCAACGTAAGCGCCAGCAGTGCAGCACCAAAAGCAAAGACGGCGGCAATGCCGGCGTCTTTTGCCAATTGAATATCTGCTTGCCCGACGACGTCCAGACCAAGAACCAGTCCAGAGGCAAGAATTGTCGGAATCGACATCAACATCGAGAGCCGTGCCGCTCCCTCTCTGTCAAACCCCAGCATGCGTGCGCCAGTGATTGTAATACCCGATCTTGATGTCCCGGGGATAAGTGCGACGGCCTGCCAGAGGCCCAGTATGACTGCATCCCGCAATCCCCACTTTTCCGCGCGTCTGTCAGACGTAAACTTCTGGTCGGCCCAATACAGCAGCAGCCCGAACAAAAGCATCGTCCATCCGATGACTGTAACATTGCGAAGCAAATCGTCCAGATTGAGAAGCTTGAGCGTTATGCCAACCACAATCACAGGAACAGTCGCAATCGCAAGACACAAGGCCAGCCACGCCCCTTGGGTATCGACCTTTCCGTGCAGCAATCGCCATGTACCACCAAGCGCCAGTCGCACATCCGACCAGAAGTACAGCACAACAGCAAACAGCGTCCCCACATGAACAGCCACATCTATTGCCAGCCCCTGATCATTCATTCCGGTCAGTTTGGGCAATAGAATCAGGTGCCCCGAGGATGAGACAGGAAGAAATTCTGTCAATCCCTGTAACACGGCGACAAGAAAAAGTTGAAATAGGGGCATTTTACGACTCCGTTACACTGGAACACGGGCACCAGCGTGGCAAAAATACATCAATTAAGCTCATAGGTCACCATTGCTGCCCTAAAAAACCCTGAACTACGGTCACTCAGAACAAAAAAGTTTGCTAAACCTGCATTTAAGTCAGCATCTCTGACTTTATTTCCATTCGAACCTTTTGTAGAAGCATAGTTCAGATAGGGAGGCAGACCGTGGCCCAGCAAAAGATGCTTAAATTTGTATCCGTCGAAAAAGAAACCCCGCAAAAGCGCGCGCCTGATCTGCGTTCGCATGATTTCAATGAAATTTATGCGGAATATGCAAGCGCCAAAGCCGCCGAACAGGCCGGCCGGTGCAGCCAATGTGGCGTTCCTTATTGCCAGACCCATTGCCCGTTGCACAACAATATCCCCGATTGGTTGCGCCTGACGGCGGAAGGGCGCCTTCGGGAAGCCTATGAGCTCAGTCAAGCAACCAATACATTCCCTGAAATCTGTGGTCGCATTTGCCCTCAGGACCGTCTTTGCGAAGGCAATTGCGTGATCGAGAAATCTGGCCACGGGACGGTGACGATCGGCTCGATTGAAAAGTACATCACCGACACTGCTTTCGAACAAGGCTGGGTCAAGGCAATCCAACCCGCGCAGGAGCGTACGCAAAGCGTGGGCATCATCGGCGCAGGCCCGGGTGGTCTGGCCGCTGCGGATATGCTGCGCAGGCAGGGCGTCCAGGTGACCGTCTATGACCGTTACGATCGGGCCGGCGGTTTGATGACCTATGGCATTCCGGGTTTCAAGCTGGAAAAGGAGATCGTCGAGAAACGGACCCGCCAGCTTCAGGAAGGGGGCATCACCCTCAAACTTAACTGCAATGTCGGCGCTGACATCAGCTTTGCCGATATCCGCGGCGCCCATGATGCAGTGATCATTGCGACCGGTGTTTATAAAACGCGTGCCCTTCAGGCCCCCGGCGTGGGAGCCAAAGGCATCGTGCCGGCGCTCGATTTCCTGACCGCCAGCAACCGCAAAAGCTTTGGCGATACTGTGGCCGAATTCGACGACGGCACATTGAATGCGCAGGGCCGCAAGGTTGTTGTGATCGGTGGCGGTGACACTGCGATGGATTGCGTGCGCACCGCGATCCGTCAAGGAGCCGAAAGCGTGAAATGTCTGTACCGTCGTGACCGCGCCAACATGCCCGGCAGCCAGCGTGAAGTACAAAATGCCGAAGAAGAGGGCGTGCAGTTTGAATGGTTAACTGCGCCAAAGGGTTTCACAGGATCTCCGGTTTCGGGTGTCATGGTTCAAAAAATGCGCCTTGGTGCACCCGACGCCACTGGCCGTCAGGCCCCCGAACTGATCGAAGGGGCCGATTATGTCGAAGAGGCCGATCTGGTCATTCAGGCACTTGGTTTCGAACCCGAGGACCTGCCGACCCTGTGGGACCAACCGGACCTGAAAGTCACACGCTGGGGCACCGTAAAAGCAAGTTTCCGCACGCACGAAACCGAAATGCCCGGCGTTTTTGCCGTAGGCGATATCGTACGCGGGGCCAGCCTTGTGGTTTGGGCCATTCGTGACGGGCGCGAAGCAGCCGAAGCCATTCTGGAGCGTTTGAACAGCACCACCGCGGTTGCGGCCGAATGAACGGGCGCGCCGCTTTTTCCAGCATGATGGTCGGGGCATGGGTATGACACAGCCTTGGCCAAGGTTACTGGTCGCGTTGACGGGCTGGCTTTTTGCAGTCGGAGCAACAAGTGTTGCCTATCCGGCGTTTGCGCAAACCGACACGCCGCCCGCCGGTTGCACCGCCTTTCTTACGGTCCAGTACAAAGGTTGCGCAGCCTCGCTTTTGTGGCGGTGCAGTGCGGCCCCGGACGGGACAACATGGGAGGCCACCTTTGGTGAGGAGGGAGCCAGCTCTGTCGCGACCTTCAACAAAGAATTCCAGTGGCTCGATACCTACTTTTTCTTTGATGGCTCGCGCGAGCGGATGTTCGAGAACGGCCCCCGCCCGGCCCTGCTGTCGGAGTTGATCGAAACCGGCGAGAATGCTTACGAATTCACCACGGTGGAAACGTCACCCGACGGAGACAGCAAGACCACCTATATTGGGATCGACCGGCTCACGGGCACATCAAAGCGTATCAACGACGAAGAGTTGCTGGTGACTGAATTCGCCTCTGTGGCCGTTGATGCACAGACCCGCGAAGAGGTCTATCGCAGCTTTGGCAACCAGTACGTGCTGGCCAGCGAGAACCTTATTCTGCTTGGCACCGATACCTGGACCCAGGACGGGATCACCGACGAGAGCGATTATAGCCCCGTCGAGATCTTGCGCCCCGGCATGGAAGGCTTCGGGGATACAAAGCCAAAATATGACTGCGGCGTTACAGACCTTTGAATGCGCGCCGATCTGAACACACATCAAGGCAGATCCGCGATCTGCACCCGAACCGAAAAGGATTGACCGATGACAAAATATGATGATGCATGGGCCGCCGCCACCGAAGCCAAACGCGCGTGGATGGCCGAAAACGGGATGTATTCGCAAGAGGACGAGCATTCGTCCTGCGGTGTCGGCCTTGTTGTGTCGATCAACGGTACGCGCAGCCGCAAGGTTGTCGAGAACGGCATCGATGCTCTTAAGGCGATCTGGCATCGCGGTGCGGTGGACGCTGACGGCAAAACCGGTGACGGTGCCGGTATCCACGTGCAGATCCCCGACCAGTTCTTTTATGACCAGATCGAGCGGACAGGCCACACTCCCCGCAAGGATCAGCAGATTGCTGTCGGACAGGTATTCTTGCCACGCACCGACTTTGGCGCACAGGAAACCTGCCGGACAATCGTCGAAACCGAAGTCCTGCGCATGGGCTATTATATTTACGGTTGGCGGCATGTGCCGGTAAACGTCGGATGCCTGGGCGAAAAGGCAAATGCGACCCGTCCCGAGATCGAGCAGATCCTCATCAGCAATATCAAGGGCGTCGACGAGGACACATTCGAGCGCGAGCTTTATGTGATCCGTCGCCGGATCGAAAAAGCCGCTGCCGCCAAGCAGGTGTCGGGGTTGTATATCTGTTCGCTGTCGTGCCGCAGCCTGATCTACAAAGGCATGATGCTGGCCGAGCAGGTCGCCGAATTCTATCCTGACCTGCTGGATGACCGGTTCGAGAGCGCTTTTGCGATCTATCATCAGCGCTATTCAACCAACACCTTTCCCCAGTGGTGGCTGGCACAGCCGTTCCGCATGTTGGCCCATAACGGCGAGATCAATACACTCAAGGGCAACATCAACTGGATGAAAAGCCATGAAATTCGTATGGCCTCCAGTGCCTTCGGCGATATGGCCGAAGATATCAAACCGATCGTGCCAGGGGGGTCCAGCGACAGTGCCGCCCTCGATTCCGTGTTCGAGGTGCTGGTTCGTGCGGGGCGCAATGCACCCATGGCCAAAACCATGCTGGTCCCTGAATCGTGGTCAAAGCAGGCGATCGAGTTGCCAGAGGCATGGCGCGACATGTACTCCTATTGCAACTCGGTGATGGAGCCATGGGACGGCCCTGCCGCTCTGGCCATGACCGACGGGCGTTGGGTTTGTGCGGGTCTTGACCGCAACGGCCTGCGGCCAATGCGCTATGTTGTGACCGGTGACGGGCTACTGATTGCGGGCTCCGAGGCCGGAATGGTGCCCATCAACGAAATGAACGTCATCGAAAAGGGCGCGCTTGGTCCGGGACAGATGATTGGCGTAGATATGAAAGACGGCGGGTTGTTTCACGACACCCAGATAAAAGACAAGCTGGCTGCGGCCCAACCTTTTGGCGAGTGGGTCGGCAAGATTACCGAACTTGACGGCTTGCTGTCCGATGTCAGCGAAACGGCTCTGTTCAAAGGGGACGCACTGCGCCGCCGGCAAATCGCGGCCGGATACAGTATCGAAGAGCTGGAGCAAATTCTGGCTCCCATGGCCGAGGACGGCAAAGAGGCGCTTGCCTCGATGGGTGACGATACGCCCAGCGCGGTGCTGTCCGAAAAGTACCGTCCGCTGAGTCATTTCTTCCGGCAGAACTTTAGTCAGGTCACAAACCCGCCCATCGACAGCTTGCGCGAATTCCGCGTGATGAGCCTGAAGACGCGGTTCGGCAACCTCAAGAACGTGCTTGACGAAGACAGCAGCCAGACCGAAATCCTTGTGCTGGACACGCCGTTTGTCGGCAACGCGCAGTTCGACCGCCTGATCGAGGCCTTCAACGCTCCGATGGTCGAGATCGACTGTACCTTTGCGCGCGGCGGCGAGCCGATGACGTTGAGTGCCGCGTTGCACCGGATCCGTGCCGAAGCCGAGGACGCCGTGCGAAGCGGAGCAGGCCACATCGTACTGACAGACCAGCATCAAAGCGCCGAGCGCGTTGGCATGCCGATGATCCTTGCCACAAGTGCTGTTCACAGCGGGCTCACGGCAAAGGGACTGCGCACGTTCTGTAGCATTGCGGTACGGTCAGCCGAATGCGTCGATGCCCATTATTTTGCCGTGTTGATCGGCTGCGGCGCGACGGTGGTGAATGCCTATCTTGCCGAAGACAGCCTGAACGACCGGATCGAGCGTGGTTTGCTTGACTGCACTTTGACCGAAGCGGTGTCACGCTATCGCAACGCGATTGATCAGGGCTTGCTGAAGATCATGGCAAAAATGGGCATCTCGGTTATCAGTTCCTATCGCGGTGGTCTGAACTTCGAGGCCGTCGGCCTGAGCCGTGCGATGGTCGCCGAGTTTTTCCCCGGAATGTTGAGCCGGATCAGCGGCATAGGCACCGCCGGCATTCAACGCAAAGTCGAGATGGTGCACACCCAAGGCTGGCTGAAGGGGCAGGACGTTCTCCCGATCGGAGGCTTTTACAAAGTCCGCCGTTCCGGCGAAACCCACGCGTGGGAAGCGACCTCGATGCACATGTTGCAGGCCGCCTGCAACAAAGGCTCCTTCGAGATGTGGAAGACCTACTCCGCAAAGATGCGCAGCAATCCCCCGATCCATTTGCGCGATCTGATGGACTTCAAGGCATTGGGGAAACCAATTCCGATCGAGGAAGTCGAAAGCATCACCTCCATCCGCAAGCGGTTTGTGACGCCGGGCATGAGCCTCGGGGCGCTATCCCCCGAAGCGCACAAAACCCTGAACGTAGCCATGAACCGCATCGGAGCGAAATCCGATAGTGGCGAGGGCGGCGAAGATCCGGCGCATTTCGTGCCCGAACCCAACGGCGACAACCCGTCGGCCAAGATCAAGCAGGTCGCATCGGGCCGGTTCGGCGTCACCGCCGAGTACCTGAACCACTGCGAAGAACTCGAGATCAAGGTCGCTCAGGGCGCCAAGCCCGGCGAGGGCGGGCAGCTTCCGGGCATGAAGGTCACGAAACTGATCGCGCGGTTGCGGCATTCAACCCCCGGTGTGATGCTGATCAGCCCCCCGCCACACCACGACATCTATTCGATCGAGGATCTGGCACAGCTGATCTATGACCTCAAGCAGATCAACCCGCGCTGCAAGGTGACGGTCAAGCTGGTTGCCTCAAGCGGGGTTGGCACAATTGCCGCCGGCGTTGCCAAGGCGAAGGCAGACGTGATCCTTATCTCGGGTCACAACGGCGGCACCGGTGCTTCTCCGGCATCCAGCATCAAATACGCCGGTTTGCCGTGGGAAATGGGCTTGACCGAGGCCCATCAGGTGCTTGCCATGAACAACCTGCGCGAGCGCGTGACCTTGCGCACGGATGGCGGGCTGCGCACAGGCCGCGACATCGTGATGGCAGCGATGATGGGGGCCGAGGAATACGGCATCGGCACCGCTGCGTTGATCGCGATGGGCTGCATTATGGTGCGTCAGTGCCAGAGCAACACCTGCCCTGTGGGCGTGTGCACGCAAGACGAGGAATTGCGTGACAAGTTTACCGGCAACGCGGACAAGGTCGTCAATCTGATCACCTTCTATGCACAAGAGGTGCGCGAAATCCTGTCAGAAATCGGCGCACGGTCACTTGGCGAGGTTGTCGGGCGCGCCGATCTTTTGTCTCAGGTCAGCCGCGGGTCGGCGCATCTTGACGATCTGGACCTCAACCCGTTGCTGATCTCGGTCGACGGGTCGAAAGATATTGTTTACGACCGCAACAGGTCGCGCACTCCTGTGCCTGACACACTGGACGCAGAAATTGTCAAAGACGCGCAAAGGTTCCTTGAGGACGGCGAAAAGATGCAGTTGTCTTATGCCGTGCAAAACACGCTGCGCACCATCGGCACCCGCACATCCAGCCACATCGTGCAACGGTTCGGCATGCGCAACGGGTTGCAGTCTGATCACCTGACGGTCAAGCTGACCGGGTCGGCGGGGCAGTCGTTGGGGGCGTTTGCCGTACCCGGGCTAAAGCTGGAAGTAACGGGGGATGCCAACGACTATGTCGGCAAGGGCCTGTCAGGGGGCACGATCGTTGTGCGCCCGCCCATGTCCAGCCCGCTCAAGGCAGATGAAAACACGATCATCGGCAACACCGTGCTTTACGGGGCGACCGACGGATACCTTTTTGCAGCCGGTCGCGCCGGAGAGCGTTTTGCCGTGCGAAATTCGGGTGCAAAGGCCGTGATCGAGGGCTGTGGGTCGAACGGGTGCGAATATATGACCGGCGGCGTTGCGGTGATACTTGGCAGCATCGGGGCTAACTTTGGCGCTGGTATGACGGGTGGCATGGCATATCTTTATGATCCGCTTGGACTGGCCGAAGACATGATGAACATGGAGACTCTGGTGACCTGCCGGATCGAAGTGCAGCATTGGGAATCGCAGCTTGAAGGGTTGATCGAGCGTCACCTCGAAGAAACCGGAAGCGCCAAGGCCGCCAGTATCCTGCAACACTGGGACACTGAAAGAGCCAACTTCGTGCAGGTCTGTCCAAAAGAGATGCTCGTGCATATCCCGCATCCGTTAAGCTATGAGCAAAAATCAATGCCTGCGGAGTAAAGCCCGCCTGCTACAGGTTTTCAGAACCTTTATCGCCGCGCCCTGCCCTTTCTTGTGAAGGGCGGGGCGTTTTTTGTTGCACAGCCCGTTTCGATGATGAAATCTTGCACGCAAGCCCGCCCGCCAACCGGAATGTCAGCACGACCCATGTTTGCCAAATTCGACACCCCTGCCGTGATGCGTATCTGCCTAACCTTGGCAATCGGCGCGGTGTCGGGATTTTTTGCGAACTGCGTCGGTCTGCCGCTGCCGTGGATGCTTGGACCGATGATCGGCACCACGGTTTGCGCGCTGCTGCATCTTCCGCTTAAGGCGCCGGAAAAGATGCGAACGTTTGTGATCCCCGTGATCGGTGTCTTGCTGGGCGCAGGGTTCAGCCCCGAGATCTTCTCGAATATCGCAGGCTGGATTGCCACGCTTGTGCTGCTCCCCCCGTTTATTGCCACAAGCGCTTGGATCAGTTACATTTTCTTTCATCGGGTGGGGGGCTACGATCCGGTTACCGCCTTCTTTTCGGCCATGCCGGGCGGGTTGAACGAAATGTTGATCCTTGGCGAAGAGGCAGGGGGCGATTTGCGCCATATCGCACTAGCGCATGCGATGCGTATCCTGGTGGTCATCACCTGCGTGGCCTTGTTTTTCGGCTATGCACTAGGGGTGTCGGCCAACAGTTTGGGACGCCCGTTCACCACATTTTCTGATCTGTCATCGACGGACGGTGTCTTGATGCTGCTGTGTGCTGTGGCAGGTGTTTGGGGCGCAAAGAGATTGTCCTTGCCTGCGGCAGGAATGTTGGGCCCGATGATCCTGAGTGCGGCACTTCATCTGGGGGAAATCGTTGTTGTGGCGCCTCCGACTTCGCTTGTCATTGTTGCACAAATCATCATCGGCTGCACCATCGGCTGTCGTTTTCTCGGCGCACCGCTGGGCGTTGTCAGCCGTGACCTTGTGCTCGGGGCGGGGGCGTCAATTGTCATGATCGCGGTTGCGGTTGTGTTTGCCGTCATGGCAAGCCTCATCACCGCCTCGCCACTAGGGCAGACATTTTTGGCCTATTCGCCCGGTGGACTGACCGAAATGAGCCTGCTTGCTTTGGCGATGGATCAGGATGTGGCGTATGTATCCACCGCCCATGTGGCGCGCATTGTACTTGTGATTTTTGCAACGCCCTATATTTTTCGCATTATACGTAGCCGGTTGCCGGTTAAGGACCGCTCATAAGCGACCCTGCGCGTTGCGATATTACTGCCCGTCGTACCACATCAGAAAAGCGGTCAGAGCCCCTCCAAAAAGCAGCAGGTTGAACGACAGACTGGCAAGCGCGCCCAGCACAATCCCCTTTCTACGATCTGCCGGATCAAGACCGCGCAAGTAGGCGGAAAGCCCCTTGTAAGCATGCATCACGCGCGCCGGGTCAATCTGCATCCGCAGTTTTGGATGGGCCGTGCGTTGCTCTGTTTCGATCAGAAAAAGAGCCTCCCGACGCAGAGAAGGCGGCAAAAGACGCCCCGCATGGTCGATCTTGGCCCTAAAGGTCGCACCCCGCCGCACCCCGAGTCGGGTCTGCATCAACTGGGCAAGGGTGCGGGTCATTTCGGGCAAAGGCAGCTGCATCATGCCACAGGATATAGAAGTTCAACGTGACCTCGAAAATAGCAAATACTTGTATTTGAGCCAAGGTTCACGCTATACGATCGTTCTTATGTTACAGACTTACCATTACGGTGACGCCAGCACCCCCGTTCGCCCCCTCTTGATTGCCCATGGGCTTTACGGGTCCGGGCGCAACTGGAACGTGATTGCCAAGCGGATGGGGGCGCATCGCCCGGTCATCACGGTTGATATGCGCAATCACGGGGACAGCCCCCATTTTGCAACCCACTCCTATTATGACATGGCCGACGACCTGTCAGAGACGATCCTCAATACCCACGAAGGCCCTATAGATGTTATAGGACATTCGATGGGGGGCAAGGCGGCCATGATGCTTGCGCTGCGCCATCCAGAGCGGGTCGCGCGACTGGTTGTGGCCGATATCGCCCCTGTCACCTACGGGCATTCCCAAATTCAATATGTCCACGCCATGCAACGCCTGACCGAAGCCGACATGGCCAGCCGCGCATCGGCGGACCTTGCATTGGCCGCACAAGTACCCGATG
>JBLIFE010000003.1:0-19592 GCA_047633515.1 Paracoccaceae bacterium
AGATTTTCCGGCTCAGGTCGCTGTCGAAATAAATCTCCGCCTCGGCGCGCACGGATTCGAGTGGGAAACTGCCATCTTCCTGTTCCACCCGCTCACGGTTGTAGAGTCCGACACCCAGATTGTGGTTGCCCGTGGTCGAGACGGGGTTGACCAGAATGCGATCAGGATCGGACCCGTCGGCGGCGTGTTCGCTCTGGAAGCGGGTGAAATACACAACCTGCTCCCACGAACCGGCCCATGCGTACAATACTTTGCCATCCGCGGGCGAGTACCAAATCCCCAGCTCTGGTATCTCGTAGCCGCCAAGCGGGTCTTCAGATACGACGTCAAAGCCCAATTCCGAGTATTCTTCGGTAATCGCTTCGATCTTTTCTGCCGCTGCTGCAAAGTAATAAAGCAGGTTTTCCTTGGCGCCCAACAATTCGTCGTCCCAGCTGTTGGGGGCTTCTCGGTCGTTGGCGTAAAACACCTCATAGCTGTCGCTGTCGGTGCTGAATGCGTTGCCCGACACGGTGAACGTGTTCGTGATCAGCCCCGGAAGCGGAAGAGTATAGCCGTCTTTTGGGAAATCCTCTTTGAAGAACGGGCCAAACTCGAATTCCAGAAAACTAGGCACAAGGCTGCCCCCGAAAGAGCCGCTCAGGACCGAGACATTCATCAGCATGCTCAAGTCAAGGCCCATGCTCTGGTCCAGCCGGGCCGAGGCGATCGCGTATTCGGCGCGCACAGTGGCCGTGCCCAACCCGAAAGACGGCGCATCCACGGTAATCACATCGCCCAGATAGCCGGTTTTGAGGGTCGTGTCGTCGCTTGTGTCAAACGGCGTGCCGTTGTCACTGATCAGGCTGACTGTGACGTTCGGTTTGACTTTTAAATCGTCAATCTCGCCGTCACCGTCGCTGTCAAAGAAGGTGTATTCGCCGTCACGGTCGATATCGAGTTTGAATTCTTCGGTGACCGTGGCCGTCAGTTTGCCATGAATGTCCACCATCGTAAGCGCGATCTCAAATCCGCCCTCGTCATAGGATTGCTCAAGAAAAATACTGTTTTCAAGCGCGTCTGCCGCAGCCTGGACATAGGGGTTCGGGATATAGCTCATGACAGTTGTGAGCAATTTGTCGAGATCGGCGTCAAGTTCGAAGAAACGGTCGTTTGATCGGCCGCGGGCCTCGATCGAGTTGAGTGTGGGGTCCTCGTTTGACCCGACCGTATTCGCCCCCGTCGGAATGGCAAGATAGATCTTGGAGCCGTCGGTATTCGGGATCTCGTATTCAAAAGACCGGTTGTCGTCGTCCAATTCGATAATCGTGGCGGATTCATCGAGATCGAACAAGGTCACACTGCCGAAATCAAAATTGTCGATGCCCCCGGGGATCGGGCCGTAAAAGCCCATATTCCGGATGCCAGCCGCCATTTCGGCATAAATTTCAAGGCCGGCGCCGACGCTTTGTTCATCGTCTACCGCGTTGCCGAATCCGATCGAGGAGAACGTGCTTTGAACAATTTTGTAGTCCGTAAAATCGAACTCCATAATGGTCGTGGCGCTGCTGCTGCTGTCGTAAAATTTGTTGGGATCCTGCGTTCTGATTGCGTCGTCGAATCCGACATTCACATCGATCTCGTAGGTCGCGTCCCACTGGCCGGCATTGGACACGAAAGCATAGGCCCGCATGCCGAATTTGCCCTCAAGATAGGCCTCTGCTTCGATGGATGTGTTCCATTTGCTGAAACCCAGATCCTTGCTGTAGTCGAAATCGAGAACGTAGGTGTCGCCGGTGTCAAACCGTAGGCCAAAACCCTCGCCATCTTCCCAGATGGATTGACCGGTCGCTGTAAAAGTCAGCGAAGTGTTTTGAAAAATCACAATATTTCCCCCAAAATATAAGTGTCAGAACACAACCACTTTAGGGAATTTTAATCAAGTTTTTAGAATTTTTTGTTAAAATATTGTTGAAAAAAATCGAATCCGGAACAAGAAAGATTCAGTAATACAGAGCAGTTTTTATTTGCGTATCAATGCCTTGTCTTGATTATTTGGTAGGATGGGAAGGGCGGGCCAAAAAGGAAAAATTTTGTTCCTGTTTCTCTTACGGGTTGGCGTAAAATGAACCCCAAGTGACTGCTGTGTGGCCTGCAGCCTAAAGTGCGACGTTAAAAAATGCTCCGACCGTTGCAGTGGCGATCATCGCAGCGGCTCCCCAGAATGTTACTCGTGCAGACCCGCGCAAAATATTCGCACCGCCCGCCATGGCCCCCAACGCCCCCAGCACCGCCAGAAATCCGATTGTGGAAACAGAGACATAAATCCCGATTTGATCGGCTGGCGCCAAAAGCACCATCACAAGCGGTGGGGCAGCACCGATGCCAAACGTCACCGCCGAAGTGACCGCCGCCAGCAAGGGACGTGCCGTCGTCAGGTCGGTGATCCCCAGTTCTTCTTTTGCATGCGCGCCGAGGGCATCATGGGCGGTGAGTTGTCGGGCGACCTCCATTGCGGTTTGCTCGCTCACGCCGCGGGCGATAAATGTATCGGCGAGCTCACTGAGTTCCTCTTCGGGCATATCGGCCAATTCCTGCCGTTCGCGCGTCAGATCGGCGTCTTCGGTGTCCGATTGCGAACTGACCGACACATATTCCCCTGCCGCCATCGACATCGCACCGGCCACAAGGCCGGCCGTGCCCGCCAGAAGAACAGCACTCGGGCCCGCTGCGGCGGCCGCGACCCCAACGATCAGACTGGCGGTTGAAACAATCCCGTCATTGGCCCCCAAAACTGCCGCACGCAGCCAGCCAATTCGAGAAATATTGTGGTTTTCGGCATGCAGGCGGCTCATGAAGATCTCTTTCGTGCTGTTGGTGCGGCGTCCGGGACACCGGAGGAGACTGTGCGCGGTGCGCGTCTGGCTGGAATAGCGGTTTGTTGTCTGCCGCTCAAGTCACCCGCTCCAAAGTCTGGTCTGAACGCTGCCGCCGACCGCGGTGCGGTTTGGCGGGTGGGGCTGTAATATCCGTGTAGGTCATTAGCGCGTGGACTTTAGGCTGTGACGGCAATTATGCTGGGTTTGTCGGCGGTTGCGCCCCGGAAAACAGGCAATACCATGTTCCGGATCGATCTTTTGTGGCGGTTTGGATATGCAGTGTTGTATTTGACCGGTTTTGTGGCGGCTTGCCTGCGATTTTGAGTACCCAAAGTGAAAGGACCTTCAATGGAAGGCTTCCTCTATCAAGCGACGATCTATCTTTCCGCAGCTGTGTTGGCTGTGCCGTTGGCCTCCCGGCTGGGGCTGGGGTCTGTGCTGGGGTACCTGCTGGCAGGTATTCTGATCGGGCCGGTGCTTCATCTTGTAGGGTCGGAAACGCAGGATCTTCAGCATTTTGCCGAATTCGGTGTCGTGATGATGCTCTTTCTGATCGGGTTGGAATTGGAGCCAAAACACCTGTGGGATATGCGCCGCGCGCTGATCGGGCTGGGTGGGTTGCAGGTGACGCTGACGTCCGGCGCGATCATGGGGATTGCCATTGTGTTGGGGTTGGAGTGGGAGACGGCCCTTGCGACGGGTCTGGTGTTTGCGTTGTCGTCCACGGCCATCGTGCTTCAGACGCTTTCAGAAAAGGGATTAATGAAAACACCGGGGGGCAAGTCGACCTTTTCGGTCCTGTTGACGCAGGATATCGCCGTGATTCCGATACTTGCGTTCCTGCCGCTTCTGGCGATGCCGGTGATCGGGACGGTCGTGGAGCAGGCCGGTGCTGTGGTCGACAGTCATGCCGAGGGGGGGCAGCATGCGACGCTGTCTCTTGTGGATGGCCTGCCCGGGTGGGGAGTTACGCTTGTTACCCTTGGGGCGGTGCTTGCGGTGGTGCTTGCAGGAACCTACCTGACGCGCCCGTTGTTCCGGTTCATCGCCATGGCCAAGCTGCGTGAGCTTTATACCGCGACGGCCCTGTTAATCGTTATTTCCATAGCCTTTCTGATGACCCTCGTGGGGCTGTCACCGGCATTGGGGGCGTTTCTGGCGGGAATGTTGCTGGCCAATTCCGAGTTCCGGCACCAGCTTGAAGCCGATATCGAGCCGTTCAAGGGGCTTTTGCTTGGGCTCTTTTTCATAACCGTGGGCGCGGGCATCAACTTTGCGTTGTTGTTTGGCAGCCCTGCCAAATTTTTCGGCCTGGCGTTGGGCGTCATGCTGGTCAAGGGGCTGGTTCTGTTTGCGCTTGCCCTGATTTTCAGGATACGCGGGCGCGATCGCTGGCTGTTCACGCTGGGTCTTGCGCAGGCGGGTGAATTCGGTTTCGTGCTGGTGTCTTTCTCGTTGCAGCAAAATGTTCTGCCGGAAAATCTGGCGGAGGTGTTGTTGATGGTGATCGCGCTGTCGATGTTGCTCACGCCGCTGTTTTTCATCCTTTACGACAAGCTGTCGGCGCGGATGGCGGAAACAACCACAGCCCCCGAAGCCGACAAAATCGATGAAAAGGGCGAGGTGATTATCGCCGGAATCGGCCGGTTCGGACAGGTCGTCAACCGGATGGTGCAAATGGCGGGCACACAAACGGTCGTGCTTGACCATGATCTGACGACGATCCAGCTGATGCGGACCTTTGGGTTCAAGGGGTTTCTGGGGGATCCGACCCGCCCCGAGTTGCTGCACGCGGCCGGGCTTGAGACAGCGCGCGTTCTGGTGGTGGCGCTGGATGATCGGGTGGCGGCGCTTAAACTTGTGACCTATGCCCGTTCCGTGCGACCGGACCTGCACATTGTTGCGCGGGCACGCGACCGTGTGAATGTCTATGAATTGTACCGCGCGGGCGCCAATGATATCGTTCGGGAATTGTTTGACTCAAGCCTGCGGGCGGGTCGCTATGTTCTTGAGAATATGGAATACTCCGATTTTGAAGCAGCCGAGATGGAGCGCGCCTTTTATCGGCATGACCGTCACACAATGCTGGAACTTGCCACGTTGTGGCAACCCGGTGTGCCGGTTTCGGACAACGCCGCCTATATATCGCGTGCCAAGGAGTTGAGCACCGAGTTCGAAGCGGCACTTGTCAGCAATCTGGACGGCACGGTCGGACAAAGCGACCTCGTGGAGCCAGATCCAGCGATCAAGCAAGATCCCGAAACAGAACCCAGCGCCGATAAGTAGGGCGGAAAGTTTTGGTAAAATACCCCTGTTTCATTTCTGGTATCTGAAAATATTGTGGGAATGCCGCGCAAGAAAGTTAACTTTGCCATGAATTTTTCACGCAAACGTCTAAGTGTCTAGATAATACAAATCGCAGTTATTTTTGCCCAATTTGAGCCGAATAGCTATCTGGGAAGAGTGCAGATATTAAAACTCCTTTAAGGATTGTTCACATATCCTAATGCCAACGGTGGAAGGTAAAGGGGTCGGTTATGGCGTTTGGGTATATTTTGATTTCAACAGCAATCGGGTTGTTGACGGCGTTCTGGGTTATGTGGTCGGGGTCTGGTGTTCTTGGTGGGATAGGGGCGTTCTATCTGGCCAGCATGCCGGCATTCGCACTTTTGATCCTGCTCCGGATGTTACCGATTGGACGTGCGCGCGGTTATCCCGATTACATCCGGTCAGTCAGTCAGGAGGCGGGGCACTGAAACCGTGCTTACCCGCCTGAAATGTGTTTTGCTCGGCCGTTCTAGGGCAGGCCGGGCAAAACACGAATGATCGTCGGGCCGGGGTGGGCAAGAGCGGTCACAATCGCGGCTTTCAACTCCTCAAGGGTGTCTGGTTGGACCCCCTTGGCGCCGTACGCGGCCGCCAGCAACAGGAAGTCGGGATTATGGGCCGTTACCGCCACAGGGGCAATCTGGGCGGCAGTCATGCTTGCGGCGATCTCGCCTAGACCGGCATTGTCCCACACGATGATGGGCAGGCTCAGACCAAGTTCGACAGCCGTGCCAAGCTCTTGCAAGGTGTATTGAAACCCGTAATCGCCGGCGATGGCGATCACGGGTGTTTCGCCCAATGCGACCTTGCCTCCGATTGCGGCAGGCAGGGCATAACCCAATGTGCCAAATCCGAACGGATGATGCCAATGCGCCGGTGCGGGCATATCCCAGATCTCTTTGGCGACATATGCAAATTGGGTCATGTCCGAGAATATATGGCATTCGGCGGGCAACGCTGCGCGCACAGTATCGCAAACGGCGATAATCCCGGGGCGATCTGCTTCTATTTCTGTGCGCCATGTCGCGCGGGATTGAGAGACCTCTTTTGCCTGCCACAGGGTCTGTTTTGGTGCTGTCGGATCGTGGGGCAAGGTGAGGGCCAGTGTTTCGAGAAATGCTGCGGCGTCGCACCGGAGTGTCATCTCTGCGCACTGTTGATCGCTTAGAACTTCGGCATCGATATCAACCCGCACCAGAGGGGCCGCGTGGCCGAGCGTGTCGCGCCACAGATCGACCTCTGCCAGTGATGTGCCAACGGCGATTACCAGATCGGCGCGCGCCAGTATTTGTGCGCTGCCCGGTCGGGCGAGGGACGCACCGAAGGATAACGGATAATCAGGCGCGATAACGCCGCGCCCGGCATAGGTCATAAAGCAGGCCGCACCACTTTTTTGTACCACTTCGCGTGCAGCATTTGCGGCCTTTGCCGCGCCGCCACCGAACACAAAGAGCGGGTGAGTTGCTGCGGACAACGCCGCTGCGACACGCGTGACATCCGGCGTGCCAAGCACAGGCAAACACGCCTGTTCGGGGGGCGGTGCGGCGGCAGGTGCGCCCAGCGTGCGGATCGGGATCTGGATATGCTTTGGTCGGGGGCGGAGTTGCTCCATTTCCTGCAATGCCTTGTCGATCAGGTGATAGGCACCCGCAGCGTCAAAGGCCGTTTTCGACCAGTCACAGACGGTTTCGGCCGCGCCTTCCTGATCCTTCATCTCGTGCAGTTTGCCCTTGCCAACTCCGACGTCCTCGGGGTCAAGGCACGAAGACACCACCAGCATCGGGACCGAATCCGAATAAGCCTGCCCCATCGGGGTCATGATATTGGTCACCCCCGGGCCGGAAATCACAAACGCAACACCCGGTGTGCCGCTGGCCCGGGCATAGCCGTCAGCCATGAAGCCGGCACCCTGTTCGTGCCGCGCAAGCACATGAACAAGGCCGGCCTCGTCAAGCCCGCGATAAAGCTCGATGTTATGCACGCCGGGGATGCCAAAAACATGCCGCACACCGCGCGACGCCAACATATGTGCAATCTGCACGCCGAGGGGACGTTTCATTATGCTCTCCAGAAGCTGACCATCAAGATTGCATAGACGGCCAGCAGCTCCAGCCGGCCGATAAGCATTGCCGCTGACAGCAGCCATTTTGCAGTGTCGTTCAGAGGGGCATAATTACCCGACGGGCCGATGATATCCCCCAGCCCGGGGCCGATATTGGCCAGCGCGGCGGCCGCGCCGCTAACGCTTGTGATAAAATCAAGCCCCGTAAGTCCAAGCGCAACCGACAACAGGCCCAATGTGACGATAAAGGTCACGAACAATGACATCACCGAGCTCATCACGTCTTCGGTGACGGGGCGACCGTCATAGCGCGGTGTAAACATACTGTGCGGGCTGTGGATCAACTGGATATGGGCTTTGATTGCCGAAAACAGGATCTGGTACCGGAATATCTTGATCGAGCAGCTGGTCGATCCGGCGCACCCGCCGACCAGCCCCAGCAGAAAGAACGTCATCGCCGCGGCCGGACCCCATTCCTGATAATCCACGCTGGCATAACCGGTGCCGGAAATGATGGAAATAACGTTGAAAAGTGCTTCGCGTATCGCCCGCTCAAATGGGAAGCTGTCTGAAATAACCAGAAAGGCGGTCAGACTGAAGGCCGCGACACAAATAACCTGGATGTAGCCCTGAATCTGGCGATTGTTGAACAAGGACGAAAAGCGAAACCCGAGAAGCTGAACAAACACGACGAACGGCAGGCTGGCCAAAAGCATCATCAGGCATGCAAAATACTCCTCGCCGTTCTTGAACGCGCCAAACGACTGGTCCTTGGTGGACATTCCTCCGGTTGAAATCGACGTAAAGGCATGATTGATCGCGTCGAAACCCGACATTCCCAAGGTCATGTATCCGACAACCCCGAAGACCGTCAGCCCCAGATATATCCAAAGGATCTTTGCTGCGATCTCGGCGGCACGCGGCAGGATTTTCCCAAAAGTATCAAAGCTTTCTGTTTTAAAAATCTGCATTCCGCCGACCCGCAACTCGGGAAGGAATACCATCGCGACAACGATAATTCCAATCCCGCCGAACCATTGCATCAAGGAGCGCCACAACAGCAATCCGCGGGGCAAAACATCAAGCCCAGAAAAAACCGTTGCCCCCGTGGTGGTCAGACCCGACATCGCCTCGAAGAAGGCATCGACCGGTCGTGCCTCTGTTGCGCCCAACATGAACGGCAGTGCCCCGAATATCGGCAGTGCAAGCCACACCCCTGTGGTCAACAGGAACGTCTGTCTGATCGACAGGCCCTTGCTCATGGCGTTTTCGCACGACAGTGCAATAAGCCCACCGCACAGAATGGTGATGATCGCACTTTCCAGAAAGACCGGCCAATGGTCGCTACCATCGAACAGATCAAGCGCCATGGGTACAAGCATGGTAGCCCCCAAAAGGGCAACCAAAAGGCCAATTACATATCCGACAGGGCGCAAATCAAACATGGGTCAAGCTGTGGCGCGACCGCTTTACACTGTCAATACGTTGGCGGTGCGTCTACGTGTCATTCCCTTTGCTGCGGGGCCTCCGGCAGGATTTCCGCGGGCGTTACCCGACGTGCATTACCCGGCGTGCATTACCCGACGTGGAAGAGCGTATCGAACAACCGCGGGTCCAGACTTTCGCTTGCAAATGTAGGCCCTTCGCTCAGAACGCTCACGGCATCGTGGCTGTGCAAGCTTTCCTGATGGCTGGCAACAACGCGGAAATCGCCGATGCGGACATCTTTCTGGAGTTGATCACAAAAAGAGCGCGCGGCGTCCTCGACGAAAATCGGGTTGGCCGCATTAAGTTCGGCAAAGGCCTGCTCGTCCTCGCGCTTCACCATGACTTGCGTCTCGGTTGGAACCGCCTCACGGCACAGCTCTATCAAGTCTTCGAACCACAGGCATTTCGCCTTTGAATCAACTTCCACCGAGATGCGCGCCACAGAGCGTTGGGAGTGCGGCGTTGCCAGTTGACCACGGTTTTTTCTGGCATGCTCGGACAACTCGAGAGAGCAGGGGCAGGTGGAGGAATACACGTAATCGAGGTGGATGATCTTTTTGCGCACCCTGTCATGCTCCACAAGTTCAAGCGCGATATTGTAATATTGGTACCCGAATAGCCCAGAACGCAGGCTCTTTACCTTGACTGGAAAGCTGAACCGCATCTGGATACGGGCATCGAAGCTTTGGAGGTCGGATTTATACGCATCAAGCGCCCGCTCGATAACCTCAAAGCTAAAGGTTTCGTCTGCATGCTTGTAAAACGTCCGCATGATCCGGGACATGTTGATGCCCTTTTTCTCTGCCTCAAGGCTCACTGTTCCGGTCACGCTGGTTTCCAGCGTAAGTTCGGCGCCGTTGCGGGTATGAAACCGGATCGGGAGGCGGAAGTTACTGATCCCTACGTGTTGAATTTGTTGTCTTGCACCGCGAATAAGCGACGAGGGGCCGTTTTGAAGGTCGGGCATCGAAGCTTTGTAGGACTCGTCGACCTCGAAATCCTCAGGGTAGGCGCGTGCAAGCGCCGGATAGTCTGTGATCTCGCGGCCCGGCACAAGGCGCCCGATTGCCGGGTCAAGATCGTCAAGCTCCGTATCGCTTGCCCCTCCGGCCCAGACGCGCAAAAGCGCAAGCGCTGCTGCGGCTTCATCACGTGACGGGTCTCGTGCCGGATCGGAGAAATGTATGTTCATGTCAGCCCCTCTGATGGCATCCGTTTTGTGCTTTTGCTGCGACGGGCGATGTTCGATCTCCACCCGTTATCTATGCTCTGTTTACGCAGCTTTCGTGTAATCGGATCACATTACAGGATGCACTATTGCATCAATCAATTCGAAAGCAGAGCGGGAAAACGTGTTTGACCCACAGCACCCCCGCGCAACCGGCCTGCACGCCCGTTTTCGCGGGCGTGTTTTTGCACGGGACAGAGCCAGAACAACAAGGCTATATCTGTGACAGGGCCGACAGCAGATCAGCGATCAGATCGTCGGTATCCTCTAGCCCGATACTTACACGGACCAGACCGGGGGTGATGCCGAGCATGTCTTTTTGTGCATCACTCAACCGTTGGTGCGTTGTCGTGGCGGGATGAGTGACAATACTTTTTGCATCCCCGAGGTTGTTCGAGATGATGAAAATCTCGAGTGCGTTCAAAAACCGGAAGGCCGCCGCTTGTCCGCCCTTGATGTCGAGCGACAAAACGGTGCCGCCCTGTTCCATCTGTTGCATGGCGAGCGTATGCTGCGGGTGGCTGTCCAGCCCGGGAAAGAGCACTTTTTCGAGCGCGCTGTTTCCTTCAAGCGCTTGCGCAATGGCCAATGCGCTGGTGGCTTGTGCGCGACAGCGCAGGTCGAGCGTTTCAAGCCCCTTGAGCAGAACCCACGCAGTGAACGGGCTCATGGAGCCGCCCGTGTGTTTCATGTAAGGTTCGACAGTTTTGCGAATGAATGTTTCGGTGCCAAGGATCACACCGCCCAGAACCCGCCCCTGTCCGTCGATATGTTTGGTCGCCGAATAGATCACAACATCGGCGCCCAGATCGAGCGAGCGTTGAAAAATCGGTGTTGCAAAAACATTATCGACGATGACCGTTGCCCCGACGGCATGGGCAAGTCGGGCAACTCCTGCAAGGTCGATGACCTCCAGCACGGGGTTTGAAATGCTTTCCAGAAAAACAGCGGTCGTATCGGGACGAAGGGCGGCCTCCCAGGCAGACAGATCGCGCCCGTCTACAAAAGTTACCTCGACGCCGAAGCGGGGCAGGATCTCTTCGAGAATGTATAGGCACGAGCCGAACAGGGCGCGGCTGGACACCACATGATCCCCCGCCTTGAGCATCGAGGCAAGTGCGCCGTTCACCGCCGCCATGCCGCTTGCGGTGGCAAACGCGGCCTCGGCCCCCTCGAGCCCCGCGATGCGGTCTTCGAACATCGCAACGGTCGGATTGCCGTAGCGGGCGTAAATAAATTCGTCATCGCCAAGCTTGAGAAAACGCGCCTCGGCGGCCTCGGCGCTGTCGTAAACAAACCCCTGCGTCAAAAAGATGGCCTCTGAGACCTCGCCATACTGGCTGCGACGTGTGCCGCCATGCACCAATTTGGTACGGTTTTTCCACTCTTTCATAATGTATCCTTCACACATCTAAACGATCCAGCCGTAAGCCAGCGGAAGCGCTTTCGCCGTGTCCCTGACCTCTTTAGCGGTTTGTTTACCGTGGCCCGCAATCTGGTTTCAAATCGCCACACGCGATTGAGTACGCCTGAGTCAAAACAGCGTCAAGCCGTTGCGTGAATTTCAGGACATCGTCACGCAGGGGTAACAAAATCGACATTGATGGTCTGTAGGGTGACGCCAAGTCCGCACAAACACCCTGTGGGATATGCCATGCCACTTTTGAAAATCGACATAAACGGGCGTAGGATCGGGTCCCCCCGAAAGCCCCCGCTTGCCATGTTGCGCGCCGCGTTGGCGAACAAGCAGCCGGAGGCGCCGGTTGTGATCCTGATCCACGGTTACAAATTCTCGCCCCGTGATCCGCGCTACACCCCGCATGCCCATATCCTGTCGCTGGATCCGACGACGGGGCGCGCCCATGCGACCAGTTGGCCCCGCAAGCTGGGCGTTGGAGCTGGTTCCGAGGAGAGACCAGAAAGTGACATGCCCGAGCCGTTGTGCATCGCTTTGGGGTGGGAGGCACGGGGCAGTTTCCGCGCGGCCTACCGGGTTGCGCCGGATGCGGGTCATGCACTTGCACGGCTGATCAGGCTGCTTCACCGTTTGACCGGCGGGCAGCCTGTGGACCTGATGGCCCATTCGCTTGGGGCGCGCGTGGCATTGTCGGCCTTGCCTGCGCTGCCGGCCGGTGCAGTTGGCCGGATCATTCTTCTGGCACCGGCAGAGTTGCAAAGCTGCGCGAAAACATGGCTTGATTGCGCCGCGGGCAGGGCGGCACAAACCCTTAACGTGACCAGTGGTGAAAACCTTCTCTTTGACCGGCTTCTGGAGTGGATAGTGGCGCCGCACCGCTGGGGAGAGCGGGCGATGGGGGCTGACTGCACGCAGCACATGGACCATTGGACCACCCTCAGGATCGACGATCCTGCGTGCCGTGCGGCACTATCGAGGCTCGGTTTTGCGATTCCGCCACCGGACAGGCGCATTTGTCACTGGAGCGTTTATCAGCGACGTGGCCTGTTCAAGCTGTATCGCGCAATATTGAGTGGCCGGCTTGGGTTTGCGGAGTTGCGTGCGGAGTTGCGTGCGGAAGTGCTGACGCAGGATCCGGTGGCGGGGCAAAACCGGACGCAGACGTGGGGGTGGGGCCTTGTGAGCGATGCTACGAAAACCCCGCCCACGGACGCCTGACCGCGCTTAGCTGTCGCTGTCGTCCTCGATCACGTATTTCTGCAAGCCGACAATTTGTAGCGTCAGAAAGGCAAACAAGATCACCGGAAAGGCGAATGTCTCGATCTTGACCCACATATCGGTGGAAAAATTGCGCCAGACGATCTCGTTGAGCACAGCAAGCCCTGCAAAAACAAGCACCAGCCTGCGCGTCAGGATCATCCAACCCTCGTGCTCCATCGGCAGCATTTCATCCATGACATAAGCCAGATAGCTCTGACCGCGCAAAAGCCCGATGCCCAGCAGGCTGGCAAAAATTCCGTAAACGATTGTTGTCTTTATCTTGAAGAACCTTTCATCGTTGAACCACACGGTCAGCCCGCCAAACACCACCACCATTACAGCGGTAAGAACCTGAATGCGGCTTAGCTTGCCGGTCAGTTTCCACAAAATTGCGATCGACACCAATAGCAGTGGTACAAAACCCGCCGCCGCAACGATAAAGCCGTCATATTCGGTGCCACCAAAGGTATAGGTGTTATCCTTGATCCAAAGATAAGCCACAAAGAAGATCAGAGGGGGGCCGAGCTCCAAACCCTGTTTTAAGATCGGGTTGATCTGTTTGTCTGCCATGCTGGTCTCCTTTGCTACCCCGCCGCTTTCACTATCACAGCCCCCAGCGCGATCAAGGCCATCAGGCCAAGTCTGCGTGGTCCCACGGTTTCTTTCAGGAACAACCATCCGATACCTGCCGCAAAAAGCACCGATGTCTCTCGGAGCACCGCGGCCTCCCCGACTTTATCAAGCCGGGTGGCCAACATGATCGACCCAAAACTGAAAAACGCCACGAACGCACCGATCAATCCGCGCTGCATCAAAGGCAAAAGATCGGGCCGGTCGGGCATCCTGAGCCAGCGCCGCAAGGCAAGCGGGGGAATGACGACGCCGTCGATCACAAAAAACCACGCCAGAAAGGTGAACGGATCAGCCGTGGCGCGAATGCCATACGCGTCATAGGTGGTATAGAGCGCCACGAATAATCCTGTTGCCACAGCCAGCAGCAAGGCCGGAACAAGCGTGTCGCGGTCAATCTGGACGTGCACCATATTATACGCCGCCAGCCCGAAAATTCCGGCCAGTAGCACAAGAATCCCCCCCCATTGCCCAAGGGTAAAGACCTCTCCGAACAAGAAATAGGCCCCGATGACGGTAAAGAGCGGCCCCATCCCGCGAACAACCGGATAAACCACCGTATAGGCCCCACGGGAATACGCCGCACTTTGCAAAACCTTATAAAGCGTGTGGATGACAATCACGCCCGCAAAAATCGGCCACATATGCGGCTCTGGCCACGGCACCACGAACAAGGCGAACGGGATGGCGATCACAAAATAGCAAAAATCAACCGCACCGCGCGTCAGCCACGGATCATGACGACCCTTTTGCAAAGCACCGAACACGGCGTGCAAAAGGGCCGCACACAGGGCCAGAACCATCGCAAGGTCATGCCCTGCTTCGGTGCCTTCCAGTGAAACCAGCCAATTGCTCAATAGATGCAGTCCTGTGTTCTGGAACGCGAAGTGTCGCTGGGGCACAGATGCGCCAGCGCCTGATACGCTGCCCCGTGTTGTCCGGTGTTGCCCTCAGTCCAGACCGGTTAGGGCTTTTGCAAAGTCTTCCGGATCAAAAGCATCAAGGTCGTCTATTTGTTCGCCCACCCCGATCGCATGGATCGGCAATCCGAACTTGTCTGCCAAGGCCACCAGCACACCGCCCTTGGCTGTGCCGTCTAGCTTGGTCATCACAAGCCCGCTGACATTGGCGATTTTCTGAAAGATTTCAACCTGCTTTACTGCGTTCTGACCGGTTGTGGCATCCAGTACCAACAAGGTGTTGTGCGGAGCATCAGGGTCTTTTTTGCGGATGACGCGCACGATCTTGGCCAACTCTTCCATCAGGTCAGCGCGGTTTTGCAACCGGCCTGCTGTGTCGATCAACAAAAGGTCGGCCCCGTCGCGCTGTGCTTTCTCCATTGCTTCAAAGGCAAGGCTGGCAGGGTCTGACCCTTCGGGCGCGGTCAGAACGGGCACGCCTGCGCGCTGTCCCCAGACTTGCAATTGCTCAACGGCGGCGGCGCGGAACGTGTCGCCTGCGGCAATCACCACGTTTTTGCCTGCGGCGCGAAACTGACTGGCCAGCTTGCCGATGGTGGTTGTCTTGCCCGAACCGTTGACGCCCACAACCAAAACGACCTGAGGGCGTTTTGCATAAAGCGGCATCGGCCTTGCAACGGGTTCCATGATCCGGGTGATTTCGGCGGCCAGCAATGTCTTGATCTCGTTTGTCGACAGCTTTTTGCCAAAGCGACCTTCGGCAATGTTGGCCGTCACACGCAGGGCTGTATCCACGCCCATATCAGCGCTGATCAACAATTCCTCGATCTGCTCCAGCATCGCGTCATCCAGCGCGCGACGTTGCTCGGGGGGGGCGATAGATTTTCCCATCAACCGGCCCAGAATGCCGGGTTTGGCGACAGTATCTGCCACGGGTTCCGGACTTGTGACTATCGGTGCCGGAGCCAACGTGGCAGGCTTGCGCTCGGGCTCGGGCTTGCGCTCGGGTGTAGCCGTTGGTTGAGGGGCCGTCGGGGGCGTGGCCACCCGAGGGGCTGCAGATTCGGGAATGACCGCCTCGGGGGTATCGCTGTGCGGCGTGCTTGCCTCTTCGACAATGGCGTCCAGTCCTTGCTCCAGTTTGGAGGAGGATTTGAACATACGGTCTTTGAGTTTTTTGAAAAAGGCCATGATCTATCTTTCGCTCTTTCCTTTTCCTACGCCAGCGGGCTGCGATTTGAAAGAGCCCGAGGGCGCGACAGCACCT
Source organism: Paracoccaceae bacterium (assembly GCA_047633515.1). Taxonomy (GTDB): domain Bacteria; phylum Pseudomonadota; class Alphaproteobacteria; order Rhodobacterales; family Rhodobacteraceae; genus JBLHUT01. The sequence continues at coordinate 15,459 of JBLIFE010000003.1, forward strand.
GATCGTGGCAAACCGCCCGCCCTGCGATCTGAATGCCCACCCCGCGATCCGTATTATTGCACGCGGGCGGTCGGCTGGCGGCCAACGTATCGACACGGTTGGTCAAGTCGGGGCGCGCGTGTTATGGATTTTCTATAAAGTCTATGGATGAAAAAAAGGTCTGGTGATGCGCGGTTTCCATCTTCTGTCTTGTGTCTTACTTGCCCTGCCGGCGATGGCGCAAACGCCCCTGTCCGGCCCCGAATTCGACAGCTATAGCCGCGGCAAGACGTTGACTTTCAACGACAACGGGCAGGCCTACGGGGTTGAGCGGTATTTTTCCGGCAACCGTGTGCAGTGGTCATTTCTGGACGGGGTGTGCGTCGAAGGGTTCTGGTATCCACAAGACAGTTTCATCTGTTTTGTCTATGATGCCAACCCCGACCCGCAGTGCTGGACCTTTTACAAAGAGGGCGGCAGTCTGCGGGCGGTTTTCGAGGGCGACCCCGATGGTATCCAACTCTTCGAGACAGCAGAAACAAAGGAAGAAATGCTGTGCCTCGGGCCTGAAGTCGGGGTTTGAGCGACGCGCCGCCTAGGGTTTGAGCCTGTAACCCTTGCGGAACCAGTTCCAGCACAATCCGACGACGACCGCGGTCGCAAGCAAACAGACGCCCGCACCCAGCCACGGATTGCTGTCAGAAACCCCCAGCATCCCGAACCGCATCCCGTCGATCAGGTAAAAGACGGGGTTCAGGTGGGTGAGGGTGCGGAAAAGAGGGGGCAACGCCTCGATCGAGTAGAACGTGCCGGATAAAAAAGACAAGGGTGTGATCACAAAATTTGTGATCGCGGCCATTTGATCGAATTTGTTGGCAAATATCGCAGCCACAATGCCCAGCCCGCCCAGCAGCAACGCCCCAAGGATAACAAACACCAACACCCAAAGCGGATGCGCCACTGACAGCCCCAGCACAAGCACCAAGGCCAACCCGATGGCACTTGCCACCAACAGCGCGCGTACCACCGCCCCCGCGAGATATCCGGTTACCAACTCTGCCGCCGAAAGGGGTGGCATCAGGGTGTCCACGATGTTTCCCTGAACCTTTGCCACGACGATCGAAGAGGATGTATTTGCAAACGAATTCTGGATAACCGTCATCATCAGAATGCCGGGGGCAAGGAAATGGACAAAGGGCACTCCCATCACATCACCGCGTGTCGGTCCGATCGCCAGCGTGAACACCGCCAGAAACAACGCCGCCGTCATCAACGGGGCCATGACAGTCTGTGTCCACACATTCAGAAAACGTTGCGTCTCGCGCAGGCCAAGGGTGTACATTCCCAGCCAGTTGACCCGCCCAAACCGGCGCGTTCCCATCTGAATGTTCCGATTGTTCATCTTCAAAGCCCTTTGCGCCTGTTGCGTGCCTTGTAACCGCCCGCTTGCAACAATAGAATAGAGTCTGATCAAGAAACGTAAGGGCGGCGGCTGATACAAACAGTACGCCGCCCGTCACTTAGGAGGCCCCCGATGTCGTGGACCGATGAACGCGTCGAAATCCTGAAGAAGATGTGGGGCGAGGGACAAAGCGCCAGCCAGATCGCCAAGGAGCTGGGCGGTGTGACCCGCAATGCCGTGATCGGCAAAGTGCATCGCCTTGGCTTGTCGAACCGGACAACCAGTGCGGCGGCCACGGCCAAATCCGCGGCCACGCCTTCTGCACCACCGTCTGCCAAAGAAAAACCCGCGCCCAAGCCCGAACCGGTCAAGGCCAAAGCGCCAGTTGTTGCGCCGGAACCTGTCGGCCAGGCGAAGCCTGAACCTGCATCAACACCGATACCAGCGGCCGAGTCGAACCCCAAATCCGAGCCTGCAACCGAAGTACAAGCTCCCGTGCCAATGCCCCCGCGCAGGCAAATTATCCCCGCAGGACAGCCGCTTCCGCCACAACCGTCGGCCAACGAGATCAGCCCCGAGACGCTGGCCTCTGCGCGCGAAGTCGAAAAGACTGCAAAGCGGCTTAAGTTGATGGAGCTTACAGAGCGGACCTGCAAATGGCCGATCGGTGATCCTGCAACGGACGATTTCTGGTTTTGCGGATTGCCGGTACAACAGGGGAAACCTTATTGTGAGACACATGTCAGTGTGGCCTTCCAACCGATGAGTGCGCGCCGCGACCGCCGCCGTTAGATTGATCGGACCGATGGTACCGGCGGGCCTTTGACTGGCCTTTGACGACCCTGCGGCAGGGTCGTTCTCGCCGGTCGGCCTTTTGGTGATGTAGTGTGTAGTGGACCTCCTGCTTGGGCAGGCATTTTTGTCGTTCGCCCCCTCGTGTCGGGGGCGTGCGAATCATCTGAAACGGGCTTTCTGCGATTTGCCCGCCGATATAAGGCAGCGTCATGGCCATCAATCCTCCTGATCTTCGCCCCGACCTTGCGCCGCGTGCCCGTCACGACGCCCGCGTCGATGCCCGGCCCGGGCAGCCGACAATCGGCATGGTGTCTCTGGGCTGTCCCAAAGCGTTGGTGGATAGTGAGCGTATTCTGACCCGCTTGCGCGCCGAAGGCTATGCCATCAGCTCCGATTACGCAGGTGCCGAAGCGGTGATTGTGAACACCTGCGGGTTTCTGGACAGCGCCAAGATCGAGAGCCTTGAAGCGATTGGCGAAGCTTTGGCAGAGAATGGCAAAGTGATTGTCACGGGGTGCCTAGGGGCGGAACCCGACTATATCACAGGGGTGCACCCGACCGTTCTTGCCGTGACAGGGCCGCAGCAATACGAGCAAGTGCTTGACGCCGTGCACAAAGCTGTGCCGCCAAGCCCCGATCCATTCGTTGATCTGCTGCCGGCAACGGGTGTTTCGCTGACGCCGCGACATTACAGCTATCTGAAAATTTCCGAAGGCTGCAATCACAAATGCAAGTTCTGCATTATCCCCGACATGCGTGGAAAGCTGCAAAGCCGCCCCGCCAGTGCCGTTTTGCGGGAGGCCGAAAAGCTGGTTGATGCGGGGGTGCGCGAATTGCTGGTTATCTCGCAAGACACCTCTGCCTACGGGGTGGACCGCAAACACGACGAGAGCCCGTGGAAGGGCGGCGTTGTGCGCAGTCACATCACTGATCTGGCCCGCGAGCTTGGAGGGTTGGGGGCGTGGGTGCGCTTGCATTACGTCTATCCCTATCCGCATGTCCGCAAGCTTATCCCGCTGATGGCAGAAGGATTGGTGCTGCCCTATCTCGATATCCCGTTCCAGCATGCCCATCCTGAGGTCTTGCGCCGGATGGCGCGCCCTGCGGCGGCTGCGCGCACGTTGGACGAGATTGCAGCGTGGCGCGACATTTGTCCTGATATCACGCTGCGGTCGACCTTTATCGTCGGGTATCCCGGAGAAACCGAAGCCGAATTCCAGACCCTGCTGGACTGGCTGCACGAGGCGCAACTCGACCGTGTCGGGTGCTTCCAGTACGAAAACGTGGCGGGCGCGCGGTCTAATGCATTACCCGATCACGTGGCCCCCGAGGTCAAGCAAGAGCGTTGGGACCGTTTCATGGAGACCGCTCAGGCGATTTCAGCGGCCAAACTCGAGGCCAAGGTTGGTCGCAAGATCGACGTGATCGTGGACAGCATCGAAGAGGACGGTGCCACCTGCCGAACCAAATCGGACGCACCGGAAATCGACGGAAATCTGTTCATCGACGAAGGTTTCGAGGCTCTTAGCCCGGGTGATATCGTCACGGTAGAGGTCGACGAAGCGTCGGAATACGATCTCTGGGGGCGCCTCGTCCCTTGAATGCCGGCTTTATTTTTGGGCCCTTAGCGTGGCCAACGTGCCGCGATTGACGCAGGGCGAAGGTGCCACCGCGATTTCCTGTTCTTGCATCGCGGCCTGATCAAGCCACCGCTCGCATTTCTGAGCCCATTGGCAGCCGCGGCATCTGGTGACGATATCGCTCCACCCTTGTTGGTCGAGGGCGCCGTTCGCGGTTGCGGCCGCTAAATCCACGCCGGTCAGACCGGCCATGCGTTGTACGAGTTGAAGATGGGTGACTTGATCGCCAAGAGGTTTCATAAACTGTCCCTAATTTGCTCCGTGTCACCACATCACGTTTTTTGGCGGGGTTCTTTGATCAGGATCAAATTTGAAAAA
>JBLIFE010000004.1:0-18908 GCA_047633515.1 Paracoccaceae bacterium
GTTGCGGAACGGGATCAGAACCTGAACATTCAAAAACGCCCTTATGAAACCTGTCGTCGATTTGACGATTCCGATATCAAGGAACCCTTTGATGAGGACGTCGATTTCCTTACCCATGCTAAAATTCTGTTTCCTGCCGACTTCGGACAGAATTTCGAAAAACTGCGCGGCGATGCAAAAGAAGACAAACAGCCCGACCGCAAGCACAACCGTCAGGTGGCGTTTCCACCACGGCGTTCCGCGTTCGAAATGTTCGGGTTGTTTTACAACCCAAGCCTTGGACATCCGGTCAAGCGTTACCGCCAGAAGAACAATCGTCACACCGATCTCAAAGCTTCGGCCAAGTTTGAAACTGCCCATCATGGCCAACAATTTCGCCCCAAGGCCGGGCATCCCGATAAAAGCCGTCAGAACAACCATCGCAAGGCAAAGCATAATGACCTGATTGACGCCCACCAGTATTTCCGTACGCGCCGAAGGCAGATAGACATGGCGCAAAAGCTGTAATTTCGTACACCCGCTCATGTGGCCTGCCTCTACGACCTCGTTGGACACTTTTTGCAGCCCCAATGTCGTCATCAGGATCATCGGAGGGATCGCATAAATTGTCGTGGCCACAGCACCAGCTGTTGGCCCGACCTTGAAGAAAATCACCGCCGGAAGCAAATAAGTGAAGAACGGCAGCGTCTGTAACACTGACAGAACCGGTTTCAGCGCGCGGTTGAACCACGCGTATTTCCAGCCCGCAATTCCCAAAGAAAGACCGATGACAAATGCGAGGGGTGCCGCAATGACAAGCACCGACATCGTCTCCATCGCGATGTTCCACTGGCCAATCATTGCCGTCCAGATAAACGTGCCCGCCGCGAGAAGCGCCATGCGCCAGCCGCCAAGATAATAGCCGACAACACCGACAACAGCGGCTATCGCAGCCCACGGGATCGGCCCCAGATTGGGCCAGCGCCGTTTGCCATATAGCAGGTTGCCAGTTACATCCAGCAGCCACTCAAGCCCCCCTGTCAGGGTGCGCGTCAGTGTCAAAAGCCCCAGATCATCCTTCACAAAATTAAAGATGACATCCAGCCAGCCAGCAAAATTCGGCACCATTGACTCGGGGACGCGGTGCACAAAGGCGGGCAAGACACCCAAGTATTGAAGAGCCGTCAGAATAATGGCCAGCGCAACCAGCCTTGGGGCGACCCCGATCCGGGATGCCAACTTGCGTCGCTCTTGCAACATATTTGTCGGCAAAGCTGTCATGCCGTTCCCACAAGAATATCAAGGGCGGCGTGGCGGCTCATTGCGCCGACCAATTTATCGCCCGCGCGCACGGGAATACTCTCACGGGTGTCGTGGATCAACAATCCTGCCAATTGATGAACCGTGGCCTTTGCGTTTACCGGCTCGCCTTCGCCCGTTACCGACGGATCCGCCAGAACAGAGGCCGTCACAACGCGCGCCTTGTCGATCTCTTCGGTAAACTTGCGCACATAATCCGTGGCAGGATTCAGCACAATTTTGTCCGGCGTATCACATTGCTCGACGGCGCCGTCCTTCATGATTGCGATGCGATCCGCAAGCCGCAAAGCTTCGTCAAAATCATGGGTGATGAAAACGATCGTCTTGCCCAACAAGGCCTGCAACCGCAAAAATTCATCTTGCATTTCGCGCCGGATCAAAGGGTCAAGCGCCGAGAATGGCTCGTCAAGAAACCAGATATCCGGCTCGATCGCCAAAGATCGGGCAATGCCGACCCGCTGTTGCTGGCCACCGGACAATTCGCGCGGGAAATAATCCTCACGTCCTTCAAGACCAACCAGCTTGACCACCTCAAGGGCACGCTCACGACGGGTGTGCCGGTCTTGGCCCCGCATTTCCAGTGGAAATGCCACATTTTCAAGGACCGTACGATGCGGCAACAACCCGAAACTCTGGAAAACCATACCCATCTTGTTGCGACGCAGTTCGATCAACTCCCGCTCTGACAAAGACATGATATCCTGCCCGTCAACCTCGATCGTTCCACCAGTAATGTCATGAAGCCTAGAAAAACAGCGCACTAGCGTCGATTTGCCAGAGCCCGAAAGCCCCATTATGACCAGCATCTCGCCGCGTCCGACGTCGATCGATACGTCCTTCACACCCGCAATATAGCCGTCAGCCCGTATCTGGTCGAAGCTTTGCCCCGCCGACATTTTCTTCAGATATCCCTTTGGATCGGCCCCGAAAATTTTCCAGACGTTCTTGCACGAAATAACGGGTTTTTGGTCGGTCATCTACTGTTCCCAATGGTGGTTCCGCCCGAAACGGGGCGGAACCTTTTGCAAAAATCGAAGACGTGGATCAGTTGATCCAGGGCTTCCAGATGGCCTCGTTCGCTTCCAGCCACACTTCGGCGGCTTCTTCGGGCTCCATCTCGTCGATATCGACCATTTTAGCCATTTCAGCGATCTGCGGGTTGGTAAAGGAGATCTTGGTCAGCGTTTCGTATGCTGCCGGCCACTTGTCCTTCATGCCATCCCACGCGGCTTTTTTCATGTAACCCGACGCAGGGTTTCCACAGTCGTAAAGTTCGTTGGGGTTGGGTCCAACTGAAGGATCCTTGTCGCACCCTTCAACCCACACGGGAAACTCGACGAACTCACCGGGCCAGACGGCTTCGGCAAAGTTGGGTGTCCAGTTGAACACAACAACCGGTGTCTTGTCAGCCTCGGCTGCGCCAATGGTTGCCCACAAAGCCGCCGCAGATCCGGCGTTGATCACCTGAAAATTCATCCCCAAGGCCGCAACACGTTCCTGACCGTGCTTCAACCAGTCGACAGGACCATCAAGATAGCGCCCTTTGTCACCGGTTTCAGGTGTTGCGAAAACTGCGGCGCAATCGTTCAGTGCTTCCCAGCTTGGCAGCCCCGGACATGCGTCTTTTGTCCACATCGGGTACCACCAGTCCTCGCGGGTTACCGCGTTGTGGTCTCCGGCATCGTGCAATCCGCCTTTTTCCAGCGCCGCACGGAAAGATGCGCCAAACGCGCCTTCCCAGACTTCCATCTCGAGCGTCACATCGCCCATGCGCACGGATTCATAAACCGCCTGACTATCGGTTGTGACAAACTCAACATTGTTGCCCATCTGCTCGAAAATTTGCCCGACCACGTTGGACATAACGATCTGCGAGGACCAGTTGTGAACTGGAATAACGATCGGATCACTGCTGTCCGAGGCGATACTGGCCATCGGCATGGCTGCAAGAACCCCTGCCACCAGCGCTGTTGTAGCGTATTTCATTTACTTCTCCATGTTTGGTGCGATCTGATCGCCGCATTTGCCGACCCGAAAAGGACGACGGTAGGGAAACCGTTCCGACGAATCCGGACCCGCCAGATTTCCTGCCTTCATCCTGTCTTAATTTCACTATCAATCAAGTTTTTTTCTTACGCGGAGTGATTTACCCTGTGGCAATTTTCCCTCGAATGTCCGATCTTATGGAGGTTAGGTCGCATTTGGGCATCGCTAATCGAGATAGAAACACGAATAATGCATATAACACAGTCCCCAGAGGTCCGATTCATGCATTACTCCGGCTTTAAGGTTATAAAAGAGGCACTGACAGGACACAAAGGCTGGACTCCGGCGTGGCGCGACCCTGAACCCAAGCCTCATTACGACATAATTGTGATCGGCGGTGGCGGCCATGGATTGGCCACAGCCCATTATCTTGCCAAAGTGTACGGTCAGCGTAATGTGGCCGTGATCGAAAAAGGCTGGATAGGGGGCGGCAATGTCGGCCGCAACACAACCATTATCCGCTCCAATTACCTGCTGGACGGGAATGAGCCGTTTTACGAGTTTTCCCTGAAACTCTGGGAGGGGCTGGAGCAGGACCTGAACTATAACGCCATGGTCAGCCAGCGCGGCATCATGAACCTGATCCACTCGGACGCCCAGCGCGACGCCTTTGTCAGACGCGGCAATTCCATGATCCTGAACGGGGCCGATGCGGAACTTTTGACCACCGCACAGATACGTGCCGAATATCCGTATCTGAACTTCAACGATGCACGTTTTCCGATCAAGGGCGGGCTTGCGCAGCGCCGCGGCGGCACTGTGCGTCACGATGCCGTGGCGTGGGGCTATGCGCGCAGCGCCGACAGCCGCGGCGTAGACATCCTCCAGAATTGTGAAGTGACCGGTTTTCGCATCGTCAACGGAACATGCCTCGGGGTCGAGACCACGCGTGGCTTTATCGGCGCAAACAAGGTCGGCTGCGCGGTGGCTGGCAACTCCGGGCGTGTGATGGGCATGGCCGGGATGCGCCTGCCGATTGAAACGCACGTTTTACAGGCGTTCGTCTCCGAAGGGCTCAAGCCATTACTGCCGGGCGTCATCACTTTTGGCGCCGGGCATTTTTATGTCAGCCAGTCGGACAAGGGCGGGTTGGTCTTCGGCGGAGATATTGACGGCTATAACTCCTACGCACAGCGCGGCAACCTTCCGGTGGTCGAGGACGTTTGCGAAGGCGGCATGGCCATTATGCCGATGATCGGACGGGCACGAATGCTGCGGATGTGGGGCGGGGTAATGGACATGTCCATGGACGGCTCGCCGATCATCGACAAGACACCTGTTGACGGTCTCTATTTCAATGGCGGGTGGTGTTACGGCGGCTTTAAGGCCACTCCGGCCTCGGGCTATTGCTTTGCGCATCTGCTTGCAAAGGACGCGCCGCATCCGACCGCCAGCGCCTATCGCTTTGACCGGTTCAAGACAGGCCGGATGATCGACGAAAAAGGCATGGGCAACCAGCCGAACCTGCATTGAGGAAGCCACTCACATGATAATCAACCACCCGCTTCTTGGTCCCCGCGACAGTGCAGAGTTCGTCTATCTGGGCGATGCAAACCTCATCAACCGGCCCGACGGGCAGTCGGAAACAGCCGACGACGCGTTTTACGAATACGCCTATCTGCGGGCCAATCCGGCTGGCGAGCACAGGGAACTGTGGTTCCATGAAGGTGGCGACCGGTCGTGGCTGGTTGTCACCCGCAATACCGTCACGCACGACATCAGCAACGTTGAGCTTGCCCGCGATGTGGCACGCGCACAGGGACGCTCGAAATGACGCAATCAAACCGCCTGTCGGGTGGACAGATCGACCGCACAACGAAATTGAAATTCGTCTTTGATGGCAAAAGCTATTTCGGGCACCCGGGCGATACGCTGGCCTCGGCGCTGTTGGCCAATAACGTGCGCCTGATGGGGCGGTCGTTCAAATACCACCGCCCGCGCGGCCCGTTAAGCGCAGGCTCAGAAGAGCCCAACGCCATTGTCGAGCTGCGCGGTGGAAACCGCCAAGAGCCGAACACGCGCGCCACAACAGCCGAGCTTTACGACGGCCTGTTCGCCAAATCGCAGAACCGCTGGCCCAGCCTTGCGTTCGATGCAATGGCGATCAACGACCGATTGTCGAATTTTCTGACGGCAGGCTTTTATTACAAGACCTTCATGTGGCCTGCGGCCTTCTGGGAAAAGGTCTATGAACCGATTATCCGCAAAGCCGCGGGCCTTGGCTCATTATCCATGAAGGCCGATCCGGATGTCTACGACAAAGGCTACCTGCATTGCGACCTGTTGATCATCGGGGCCGGTCCGGCGGGCCTGATGGCAGCCTTGACAGCCGGTCGGGCCGGCAAACAGGTTCTGTTGGCAGACGAGGATTTCCGCATGGGCGGACGCCTGAATGCAGAAACCTTTATGATAAACGACGCCCCCGCTGACGCGTGGGCCGCCGCAGCCGTGGCCGAGCTGTCGTCACTGGCCAATGTGCGCCTGCTGGCCCGAACGACGGTTATCGGCGCCTTTGATCACGGTATCTACAGCGCTGTGGAGCGTGTCAGCGATCACGTGAAAACGCCCCTGCCCGACAAGCCACGCCAGATATTGTGGCGCATTTATGCTCAAAAGGCCCTGCTTTGTGCCGGTGCCACCGAGCGGCCGATCGCGTTCGACAACAACGACCGCCCCGGGATCATGCTGGCTTCAGCCCTGCGGACCTATGCCAACCGCTTTGCCGCAAGCCCCGCCAAACGGGTCGCGATTTTCACTAACAACGACGACGGGCATCGTACTGCGGCGGATCTGCGGGCAAAAGGCATCAAGATTGCCGCCGTTATCGACACCCGCGCAGACGCCCCTTTGACCGGTGATTACGAAGTACTACGCGGCGGGCAGGTTATCGACACCCAAGGACGGCTGGGTCTGACCTTTGTCACCGTGCGGCTGGCAAATGGTGAAACACGCCTGCTGGAATGCGGGGCCTTGGGGGTATCAGGCGGCTGGAACCCGAACGTGCATCTGACGTGTCACCAACGTGGGCGTCCCGCGTGGGACGACGGGCTTGCGGCTTTTGTTCCCGGCGGAACGCTGCCACCCGGAATGTCGGTTGCAGGGGCAGCAAACGGGGTGTTTTCAACCCACGGCGCGCTAGCATCGGGGCAGGCGGCGGCGATTGACGCCCTTGGACTGTCATCCCCAAAACCGGATGTGCCTGTGGCCGAGGACGCACCGGTGTCGCAAACTCCGTTCTGGTATGTCGAGGGATGTTCACGCGCGTGGCTGGACCAGCAAAACGACGTGACCGTGAAGGACGTGAAGCTTTCGTACCAAGAGGGTTTTCGCTCGGTCGAGCATCTGAAACGCTATACCACACTTGGCATGGCCACCGATCAGGGCAAGACCTCGAACATGGGCGGGCTGGCCATCATGGCCGAGCTGGCTGGCAAGTCGATCCCCGAGGTGGGCACAACCATGTACCGCCCGCCCTATACCCCGACCGCGATCGGTGTGCTGGCCGGACGGATGCGTGGAATGGAGTTTCATCCGACCCGACTGACGCCCTCCCATCACTGGGCAAAAGAGCGCGGCGCGGTCTTCGTCGAGGTCGGCAACTGGCTGCGTGCACAATGGTTCCCGATTGAGGGTGAAACTCATTGGCGGCAATCGGTCGACCGCGAAGTGCGCGCCACCCGCGCCTCTGTCGGGGTGTGCGACTGTACAACACTGGGCAAGATCGACGTCCAAGGCACCGATGCAGCAGATTTTCTGAACAAGGCCTACTGTAACGGCTTTGCCAAGCTGGCCGTGGGAAAGACCCGCTATGGCCTGATGCTGCGCGAAGACGGCATTGCGATGGATGACGGCACCGCCGCGCGATTGGCCGAAGACCATTTTGTTGTCACCACCACGACGGCCAACGCGGTCAAGGTCTATCAGCACCTCGAATTCATGCGCCAATGCCTGTATCCCGACATGGATGTGCAACTGATCTCGACCACCGAAGGCTGGGCACAATACGCCGTGGCAGGGCCCAATTCACGCAAACTTTTGCAAAAGATTGTCGATCCCGCGTTCGATCTGTCGAACGAGGGGTTCCCGTTCATGGCCTGCGCAAATGTGACGGTGTGCGGCGGATTACGAGCACGGCTCTTTCGGATTTCGTTTTCCGGCGAACTGGCCTTCGAGATCGCGGTGCCCTCACGGTATGGCGATGCCTTGATGCGCAGGTTGATGGATAAGGGGGCCGAATTCGATGTGACCCCTTATGGCACCGAGGCGCTTGGGGTGATGCGCATCGAAAAAGGGCATGCGGCGGGCAATGAATTGAACGGCACGACCACTGCGCTCAACCTCGGGATGGGGCGGATGGTATCAAAAGCCAAGGACAGCATCGGCAGCGTCCTGTCCCGACGCGAGGGGCTTAACGCGCCGGACGCGTTGATCGCAGTAGGCGTAAAACCTATAGATCCTGAAGAAAAAATAACCGCGGGGGGGCATCTTATGAATGCCTCCGGTGCGGTTAATGCAGCACACGATCAGGGGTATGTGACCTCTGCGGCCTATTCCCCGACGCTTGGCTCGATGATCGGTCTGGCATTTCTGAAAAACGGGGCCGCGCGCCACGGCGAGAAGATGCGCATCGTCTCGCCGGTTACCAAGTCTTCTGTCCGGGTCGAGATCGTCTCTGCCCATTTTGTTGATCCCGAGGGGGAGCGTCTTCGTGCATGATCTTCAACCACTGAACCCGCTGGGCGGCGCCGCGCCTGACCATTTTCAGGTCGCAGCAGTCACACTGACCGAGAACCCGAATGTTGCATTGGCCTCGGTCAGCGCCAGACACGGCTATGCCGCCGCCTGTCAGGCAAAACTGGCCGAGTTTCTTGGTGCGCCCGCCCCTGCTGCTGGCAAGGCCAGCCTTGGCACACCACTTGACGCCGTGTGGACCGGACAGGATCAATGGATGGTCTGTGCGCCCTTTGCCACCCACGAGGATCTGGCCGCGCAGCTTAAATCCGGATTTGGCAGCACTGCCTCGATCACCGAGCAAACAGACGCATGGGCCTGTTTTGATTTACAGGGTACGGGCATCGAGGACGTGATGGAGCGGTTGTGCAACCTGAACCTGCGCGCCATGGCCCCCGCAGTTGCCACACGCAGCACGATAGATCACATGGGATGCTTTGTGATCCGCCAACTGGCACAGGACAGCCTGCGCATTCTGGGGCCACGATCCTCTGCCGGATCGCTGCATCATGCGCTTGTCACTGCCATGCGCTCAGCCTTGTAGGTACCGCTTACATCGAAGGGATCGGCGCATTGCCCTCCACACGAAAGGCATTGGCGCGCTGGCGGTCCGCTGACGGGGTCAGTCCATGGGCATGACGGTAATGTGCAACCATCGTCGCCGCTGCCCCATATCCGACCGCCGCCGAAATATCCGCCATGCTGTCTTTGGAATAAACGACCATCTGTCGGGCCAGCTTCATCCGCATGGAGCGATAGAAATGTGTCGGACTAAGCCCTGTTGCCCGCTTGAAGGCACGCTCGATCTGGCGCGGGGTGACACCGTTGAGCTGCGCCACCTCGGCAATCGAAACCGGGTCCTGCATCCTTCCGGCAAACAGCGTAACACAGCGTGACACCAATTCGGGCAGACCATCACCACCCACCGCGCTTTCAGCAGTGGGCAGTTGCTGTCGCACCCCCTGTCCGCGCATCAGCGGATGCTGAAACCAACACGCGACCTCATGGGCGATATCTGCTCCCAACCGGTCCTGCACAAGGCGCAAGGCAAGGTCGAAAGCCGCTGCTGCGCCTGAAACCGTATAGCGGGCCCTGTCCATCACAATGACATCATCACTGGCGTGAATATCAGGGAACGCCGCGCGAAAAGCTGTCTCGTAGCACCAATGCACTGAAACCGTCCGCTCGGCCATCAACCCTGTGCGCACCAATGGAAAGACCCCGCCACTGATCGCCCCCAACACGGTGCCGTGGCGGGCCAGTTTGCGCAATATCGCCGCGCCGGCACGCGGATCTCTGAACACACCTGTCGGGGCGCTGAGTAAAAACAACAAGTCCGGATTGTCGCATTCTGCCAGAGCAACGGGCGCGTCAAACCCGACTTCGGCGCTCGACATGATGCGCTCTGCGTGCTCGGCAACCAGTAGCCAACGGAAAACACGGGTGCCTGAAATCTCGTTTGCCGCTCGCAGCGGCTCGATCATCGAGGTCAGACACGCCATCGGAAACCCGGGAAAAAGCAGAAAGCCGATTGTGGTCGTTTTGTTTTCAGGCATATCTATTTTACTATCAGGAAACATATGAGGTAGAATTGGCGAAAGCACATACTCTCGCTTGTGACAACCTGAATGCAGTAAAGATACTTTTATCGGTATCCAGACCGCAGAATACAAAAACAAGAATGAAAAACATGGTCAATAAGCTTACTCAAGATCCCCATTCGATTGACGAGACAGGGCGCGAAAAGGTGCTTGAGGTTGCTATCGGCCGCGAAGTCCGCGCGTTTCGCCGCCAGCAAGAGATCACCGTGGCGGAACTTGCGACGTTGACGGGGCTGTCAATCGGCATGCTCTCGAAGATCGAAAACGGCAACACCTCGCCGTCGCTGACCACATTGCAAACCCTGGCAAACGCCCTGTCTGTTCCCTTGACCAGTTTCTTTGTCCGGTTCGAACAACAACGCGCGGCGGTCCATACAAAATCAGGCGAAGGCGTCGAGATGGACCGTGCAGGAACACGCGCCAACCACCAGTACAATCTTTTGGGACATATCGGGGCAAATACCTCTGGGGTTATCGTCGAGCCTTACCTGATCACGCTTACCGAACTCTCTGACGTTTTCCCGACTTTCCAGCATAGCGGGATCGAGACGATCTATATGCTGGAGGGTGCCGTCGATTACCGCTACGGGGATAAATCATATCATCTTCAGCCGGGCGACACCCTGTTTTTCGATGCCGACGCTCCGCACGGGCCAGAGAAACTCATCCGCCTGCCCGCACGCTATTTGTCGATCATAAGCTATCCGCAGACGCAATAAATGCCCTAGCCTTTTTGAAAAGGCGGCTCTGTCGCAAGGTCCGGCCAAATCCCGTCGGAGGTAGGCTGTCCGTCGTCAAACGCCCCCAGATAGTCCAGCATCATCGGACGGTTAGCAATAAACCCTTTGTAGGTCGCCAGCTCTTCGGGAAGATCGCGCACGACACGGTGCAGGCGACGCCCCCATTTGGGTACCGTCATCAAATCCTTGAAACTGCACAGATAACACCGGATCGGAAACACCAGCGCATTTGAGCGCGGCAACCGGTAAAACGTTTGCAACTCGACCCGCAAGTGTTGCTTGGGGCCAATGTTCTGTGGCGTGATCGTGGTCTTCTGAATGCCCCATTTGTGGTAATTCTCTGGCGAGGTGTCCAGCAGCGGGTTAACGGTCATGGTCCAGTTCAACCGCCGCGCAGGCGCCCCTTGCTGGATATTCAAAAGGAACTTCAGGGCGCGCACGAAAATACCCTTTTCGTGGGCCATCGGAACCGGCGCGTGCCACTCGAAAAAGTTCATCCCGATATCGAAATCAAGCGACCAGTCGGCCTGTGTTGTGACCATCCCCGCATCCATCCACAGGTTGTCGTCTCGCTGATCAAGAACCACATAATCCCCTTGCGATTGCCGGGTAATGTACTCCATCGGCCCATAAGGCAGCGTTGTTTCGTCCATGAAAGTGAACGTGTCGTCGATGCCCAGCGGCTTGTTGATCCAGCGCCATCTGTCGCCGTCCCGGTGCAACTCGAACAGGTCGGGATAGTCTTCGGATTTGCTGATCATGATCAATTCCAGCAGATCCCAGCCAGCCAGCGTCATATGGGGCATGGACTGACACCGCAACGGATCATCAGCCAGCACAAGTGCGCGATCGCGCATCTCCGAGATGTAATGCTCGTCGACATCAAACCGCTTTTCATAGACAGAGCCCTTCGGCCCGCCGCGATGCTGCTCCATATTCACGGCATACATGTAACTGTCTTCGTGAAACGGGAACGGAAAGCGTTTGATCGCCCACTCCGAGTTACGAAAGCTGTAATCGCCCCGGAAACTCTCGTCATTGAACTGAATGGTCATATTTAACTCCTACCGGTCCAGAACCAGTGTTTTTCCCTCAAAGCGACTGACGCAGGGCATGATCTTTTTGCCACCCGCAAGCTCCTCGTCTTCCAACCAATGATCGCGGTGCACAAAGGTCCCGTCATAGGCGATAACGTTGGTTTCACACTGTCCGCAGGCCCCACCACGGCACAGATAAGGCGCATCGACGCCCTCGCGCTCCAGTGCCTCCAAAAGGCTTTCCTGCTCTCCGACCTGAATAACCCGGTTCGAGACTGCCAGCTTTACCTCGAACGGTTTGCCCGGTTGCGGTGCCAAAAACTCTTCATAATGCACGGACTCGCGGGGCCAGCCAAGCTCGGCCGCCTTGGCGCGCACACTGTCGATCATCCTCTTGGGTCCGCAAACATAGATATGCGTGCCCAGAGGTTGCCCGTCCAACAGGCTTTCAAGCTCGATCCTTTGTTCAAGATCGCCGAGATAGACGCTCACATCATTTGGATGCGAAGATGTTAGATAATCGACATAAGCCCCCAGATCCGCAGACCGGCACGCATAATGCAACTCCCAGTTACCATGCGCACGATCAAGCTGTTTGATCTGGGCCATAAACGGCGTAATGCCGATACCGCCAGCAATCATCAGGTGTTTTTTCGCCCGCAGATCAAGCGAGAACAGGTTGACCGGATTGGAGATCACCATCTCGTCTCCGACTTTCACGGCTGTGTGCATAAAAAGCGAGCCGCCCCGCCCCGCATCATCACGCCGCACCGAAATGGTATAGGCTGATTGATCAAACGGATCGGACATCAGCGAATAGGGGTTCATCCGCGTGATGCTCCCGTCCCGCATCTCGACCACCGTGTGGGCCCCCCCCGAAAAGGTCGGCAGCAGCCCCCCGTCCAAAGCTTCGAATCCGAACCGCGTCACCAGCGCATTCAGCGGGGTCACCTCAGTGACACGCACTGCGATTTTCTCTGCCCCGCTCATTCGTAAATTCCCTTCGCTTCGGGCACATTGCCCGGATCTTCGGCATCGATACACACCCCTTGATAGGCCGCGATCCGACGCGAATAATGATCGCGCACAAACAGGTTCAGCCCACAATGCGAACACACGAACGGGTCAGTCTCAATGTCCTCGGTGATGCCCTTGCAATGAACGCATTGCATCCGGCGCGCAACAGACCCGCGATGCTCGGTCTGGATGGCCGTATGCGGGATACCAGCCATGATCACCTCGTTCATCGCCTGCCCCATCAGCCCTTCGGTGCCGGCCAGATATACCTGTAATCCCATGTGGGCATCGTTCAACACCCGCCTGATACGGGATACAGCAGCCGCATATGTCGGCCCTTCATAGAACTGCCGCGGCCCAAGACCCCGCAGTTTGTCGGCAAAGTCCGTAGTTTTAGGGATATAGATGATGTGCGTTCTGGCCATCAGATCAGGTGTGGCAATCGCCAAGATCGCCTCTGCGCCGTCGGCGTCCGCAATCATGAGGTGATGCTTGCCGGGCCGTGCTTCAAGGGTGCCATAAACGGGGCGGCTCTTGATCGAAGGGGGAAACTCGAATTTCGACATGGGATCCTCATGAAACAGCAAAAAGGCGCAGGTTCGCACCTGCGCCCTTGATATTAACCTTTAGCAGACCGGATCGACTTATCTTGGTCATAGAACGGCATTTCCTGCGCGGTGCACGCGATCTGTGTGCCGTCGCCGTTTTGCACTGTAAGCTTGGTACCGGGCGTGGCGCACTCAACCGGCATCCGCGCAATACCCACGTTGTGCTGGTTCACCGCAGAATACATGCCATAGGTCACGACGCCGACTTTCTTGCCGTCCTGCAAAAGCTCTGCGCCCTCGTCGGCCGGTGTTGTGCCCTCAAGAAGGACGCCATAAATCTTGAACCGTTCCTTACCCTTAGCGGCATAATGGTTCTCGGCACCGATAAACCCTGTCTTGCCAGGGGATACCGTAAAGTCGAGACCAAGTTCCCACAGGGTATCGCCGCATGGTTCGCCGTCAAACGGGTAGGTCTCGGAATTGTCGCCCGGATAAAACAGCAAGTAACATTCCGTGCGCAACAGATCGAGGGTCGAGAACTGGACCGGCTGAATGCCCATCTCATTTCCATGTTCCAGAATGCTGTCCCACAAGTGAACCGCATCTTTGGCCTGACAGAAAATCTCGTAGCCGCGCTCGCCGGTATAGCCGGTGCGCGAAATCATCACGGGCTTGCCGAACAACTTGGTCTGCAATATCCCGAAATAGGCCAGATCCCGAATGCCCGGCACGTGTTTGGCCAGAAACTCGACCGCGACAGGTCCCTGCAAAGACATATCGTGCAGGTCGTCGTCAAAAAGGACCGCGCAGTTCTTCGAGGCCGCAACACTCGACAATTGCTCCATGCCGGTGCCGGTTCCGTGCACCACCATCCATGAATTCACCGACAGGCGATAGATGATGCAATCGTCAATGAACTTGCCCTGATCGTTCAGGATCGAGGCGTAGCTTGACCGCCCCGGCATGATTTTTTCAACATTGCGCGTCGTGACCCGGTCAATCACAGCCGCAGCATTTGGACCGACCACATGACATTTCTTCAGGCCCGACACATCCATAAGACCTGCTTTGGTCCGGATCGCTTCGTAATCGGATTGGGCGCGCTCTGGACTGTGGTCGTAAAACCATGCCGTGCCCATGCCGTTCCAGTCCTCCAACTCGCCGCCAATTGCAGCATGGCGATGCGCCAGCGCGGAATGTCTCCAAAGAATAGCCATTATGTTCTCCCTCTCGGTGCGTTTTGTGTTGTTCTGATTGAGCCCCAGACCAGCCTTAAACGCAAGACTGTTAGTCAAAAAAGTTTCCTGTCAGGCAATCCAAACAAAAACAAGGGGCCCAAACCAAGGGCCCCCTGCTCAAGAGTCGATCACTTTACTCGTGATCCGCGTATTTGGCCGCCTCGGCGCGCTGTCCGATCACAAGCGCCAGAACGCACAATCCGATCGCAACGACCGTATAGAACCCGGGCAAGGCTCCGCCAAAACCCATAAATATCGGGCCTGATACGCCCTCCCAAGATGCCGGTTCGTATGGAAAACCCATGGTCTCGTCTCCTTTACATTAGCTCGCCGCAGGGGCGGATACAGGGATGCCTTCAGGATAGGCTTGGGACGGCACTTTTACAGTATCCAGACCCGCGATTTCTGCCGATTTCGGTACCCGCAACATCCCGACCTTCTTGAGAATGAACGAGGTGACGTAGCCCGTGCCAAGGCCAAGCACCACAAACACCACCGACCCAACCAGCTGGCCCACGAAGCTGATTGTTGCCACACCTTCGGCACCACCAAGCGCTGGATAACCGCTGGCAAAAACACCAAGCGCCAGCATGCCGTAGATACCGATCGTGCCGTGAACAGTGACAGCCCCGACCGCATCATCAATGCCCATCCTCTCGACAATCTTCGCAGCAGGCTTGAGCAGAACACCCGCACCAAACGCAATGATGAACGCAAGTCCGGGCCAATACACATCAAGCCCCGAAGCGGTTGAAATGATCCCGGCCAATGCCCCGGACATCATCCAGAACGGATCCTTTGTGCCGATCCATGCGCCGATGATGCCGCCCGAAATCGCCAACAGAACGTTAAAAGCCAACGCCCCGAGGTTTGTGGGTGTCCCATAGATCGTGCTGAAATTGCTGCCCCAGGACCATGCCTCGCCGCCAACAACAACGCACCCCATCAAAAAGCCCCAGAACCCGACGATAATCAGCATCAGACCGGTTGCCGTGAACGGCATGTTGTGACCTGCAATGTCGTTTGCACTGCCATCAGCGTTGAACTTGCCGATCCGTGGACCAAGGTTGATCAGAACGCCCAGCGCAAAGAATGCCGCAACCGCATGCACCAATCCCGCCGCGCCGAAATCGTGAACACCCCATTGCTGAACCAGCCAGCCATCTGCGTGCCAGCCCCAAGCCGCTGCCAACGTCCACGAAAAGCCGCCCAGAACCAGCGCGAGAATAACAAAGCCCACGGTCTGGATACGCTCGATAACCGCACCCGACATGATCGAGGCAGTGGTCGCCGCAAACATAGCGAATGCGCCCCAGAAGACACCGTCGATCTGATCTTCGGTGTTCGGCCCCATATATGCGGCACTTTCGCCCCAACCCCAAGCAATCGAGCTGGCATAGGCGGCGCCCGAAATTCCGTTCGGCCCTTCGGACAGGGTCAAACCGGTCGGGAAGGCCCAATAGATCCACCACCCGAAGAAATAGAACGCCGGAATGACGAAAGCAAAGGCGAGGATGTTCTTTAGCCCCGACGACAGTGCATTTTTGGCCCGTGATGCCCCCATCTCGTAGGCCAGAAAGCCTGCGTGAATGATGATCATCAAAGGGATGGTCAGATAATAAAAGGTCTCTGCGAACATTGTGTTCGTCAGGTTCGCCTTTGCTTCGATGGTCGCGACCTGCGCTGCAAGCTGTGCAAGTTGTTCTTCCACGTTTTCTACCTCCGTGTCAGCTGATGTTGAACGTGGCCTGGGGTTTGCCAAGCCTACGCTGACTAAATTCGAAACATCAGGAAAGCTGGTTGGCCAGCATTTTTTGCCCTCAATGAAAATAAGTTTCCCAGCAGTTGAGCGTGGATTCTTTTGGTGCTAGCGTCTGAGTCGCAGAATTTGCCTTTGGGGGAGACACCAGAAATGTGCGGGATCGTCGGACTATTTTTGAAAGACAGGTCGCTTGAGCCTGAGTTGGGAAGCCTGCTGACTGACATGCTAATAACCATGACAGATCGCGGCCCCGACAGTGCAGGCATCGCAATTTATAGCGGCGAAACAAAGGATAAAACCAAGTTAACGGTTCAATCGGACACACCTCAACAGGACTTTTTGGGGTTGGATAAAGCGTTGGCTGCACAAATTGGTGGCACCGTAGAAATGTCGACTGTCGACACCCACGCGGTCTTGACGCTGGCGACAGACAAGCTTGTACAGGCCAAAATCGCGTTGAGCGGCCTTAACCCTGCCCTTCGAATTATGAGCCAGGGCCAATCTTTGGAGATCTACAAAGAAGTCGGTCTGCCCAAAAAAGTAGCCGATAGATTTAATTTGAGGCAGATGAGTGGTTCGCACGGGATCGGTCACACAAGAATGGCAACTGAGTCGGCCGTGACAACAATGGGCGCGCATCCGTTCAACACAGGGGCCGATCAATGCCTCGTGCACAACGGATCGTTGTCGAACCACGCCACATTGCGCCGCAAACTACGCCGACTTGGCGTGCACATCGAGACCGAGAACGACACCGAAGTCGGGGCGGCCTATCTGACGTGGAAAATGCAGACCGGCGCGACCTTGGGCGAGGCTCTTGAGTCCAGCCTTGATGATCTGGACGGCTTTTTCACCTTTGTGGTCGGAACCAAAGACGGATTTGGTGTGGTGCGCGACCCGATCGCGTGCAAACCGGCCGTCATGGCCGAAACCGACCAATACGTCGCCTTTGGCAGCGAATATCGCGCGCTGGTCAACTTGCCCGGGATCGAACAGGCAAGCGTCTGGGAGCCGGAGCCTGCCACGGTTTATTTCTGGTCACACAACCATGCCCCGACCGAAAACGAGAAAGCTGCGTAAATGCAAACATTTGATCTGGAAGCCGAAGGCCTGCGTGCGTTGAACATCACTTTGCATGCGCAAGCCGAAACCACCAACCAGACCGTCTGGGAAATCGTGAACCCAAAAGGGGCCCACGCCATCGCGGTCGGGCTTGATGCGCCGATCGAGGTGAACGTAAAGGGCTCCACCGGTTATTATTGCGGCGGGATGAACAAGCAGGCCACCGTGCATGTGCATGGGTCTGTCGGGCCCGGTGTTGCGGAAAACATGATGAGCGGCACCGTGATCATCGAAGGCGATGCCTCGCAATATGCCGGTGCCACCGGCAATGGCGGCACGCTGATCATCAAGGGCAACGCCTCGTCGCGTTGCGGCATCTCGATGAAGGGCATCGACATCATCGTGCATGGCAACATCGGTCACATGAGCGCGTTTATGGCGCAGTCGGGCAATCTGGTCGTGTGCGGCGATGCCGGTGAGGCGCTTGGCGACTCGCTGTACGAGGCGCGTCTGTTCGTGCGCGGCACGGTAAAATCGCTTGGTGCGGATTGCATCGAGAAAGAAATGCGCCCCGAACATCTGGCCTTGCTGGCAGAGTTGTTGGAGCGTGGCGGATGCGACGCAAAAGCCGAAGAGTTCAAACGCTACGGCTCGGCCCGACAGCTTTATAATTTCAACATCGACAACGCTTATTGAGGAGGCCGCGATGAAAGACGATACTCAAGGCGCACCGCGCACTGTGCCGATCCAATCGGCCACCTTCACGAACTCGGTGAATGCCGAAATAAGGCGCGCTGCTGCGACCGGAATTTATGATATCCGCGGCGGCGGGGCAAAGCGGAAGGTTCCGCATTTTGACGATCTTTTGTTTTTGGGGGCGTCAATTTCGCGCTATCCGCTCGAGGGTTACCGCGAGAAATGCGAAACGAAAGTCACCCTCGGAACGCGGTTTGCGAAAAACCCGATCGAGCTTGATATTCCTGTGACGATCGCGGGGATGTCTTTCGGGGCGCTGAGTGGTGCGGCCAAGGAAGCGTTGGGGCGCGGCGCGACGATGGCCGGCACCTCGACCACGACCGGCGACGGAGGCATGACCGAAGAAGAGCGCGGGCACTCGAACAAGCTGGTGTACCAGTATCTGCCCTCGCGCTACGGCATGAACCCCGATGATTTGCGGCGCTGCGATGCCATCGAGATTGTCGTGGGTCAGGGTGCCAAGCCGGGTGGCGGCGGCATGCTGCTGGGTCAAAAGATAAGCGACCGCGTGGCCATGATGCGCAACCTTCCCAAGGGCATTGACCAGCGTTCGGCCTGTCGTCATCCCGACTGGACAGGACCCGACGATCTTGAGATCAAGATCCTCGAACTGCGCGAAATCACCAATTGGGAAAAACCGATCTACATCAAGATCGGCGGCGCACGGCCCTATTTCGACACCACTCTGGCCGTAAAGGCAGGGGCCGATGTTGTGGTTCTGGACGGAATGCAGGGCGGCACAGCAGCCACTCAGGATGTGTTTATCGAACATGTGGGCCAGCCGATCCTTGCGTGCATCCGCGAAGCTGTGCGCGCGCTTCAGGATATGGATATGCACCGCGAGGTCCAGTTGATCGTCTCGGGCGGGATACGGGGCGGAGCGGATGTGGCCAAGGCCATGGCGCTGGGGGCAGATGCGGTGTCTATAGGTACTGCTGCACTGATTGCTCTTGGCGATAACGACCCGCGCTGGGAGGCAGAGTACAACGCGCTTGGCACCACGGCCGGGGCCTATGACGACTGGCACGAAGGGCGTGATCCGGCAGGTATCACCACGCAGGACCCCGAGTT
>JBLIFE010000005.1:0-18655 GCA_047633515.1 Paracoccaceae bacterium
ATACAGGCAGTCCCGCCGTGAGGGCCGCCTGACGGGCAATGTTCATCCCGCTGGTGCCTTGTTGCATGGCCGCCCCGAGGATCACATCCTCGACCGCGTCCCCTTCGATACCTGCGCGTGCGACGGCCGCCGCAATGGCATGTCCGGCCAGCGACTGGGCGGATGTATCATTGAATGCACCCCGATACGCGCGCCCGATCGGCGTGCGCGCAGTGGCGACGATAACGGCCTGTCTCATGTTTGTGCCTCGCTTTTCAAATGCAAAAAGATGTAACGGTGACAGACCGAATGGGCAACCGGCGCGCGCGGCTCACAAACCCCGCTGTGCGCCGGGTCATCTGAACTCCGGCAGCACATGACCGGCAAGGCGCGCCCGCAATTCCAGCTTTGAGACCTTGCCCGTCGCGGTCAGGGGCAGGGCCTCGACAAAGACCACGTCATCGGGGAGTTGCCAGTTGGCAAACTCTTGTCCGAACATCGCCATCAAGCCCGCCGCGTCAGGGAGGCACCCCGGCTTAAGGGCCACCACCAGCAGCGGGCGCTCCTCCCATTTCGGATGCGGCACCGCGATCACGGCACAACCGGCCACATCCTTGTGGGCCATCACGATATTTTCCAGATCAATCGAACTGATCCACTCGCCGCCCGATTTGATAAGATCCTTGGCACGGTCGGAAATACTCATGAAGCCATCAGGGTCAATACTGGCAATGTCGCCGGTCGAAAACCAACCCTCTGCATCGCACGCCGCAGCACTCGCCTCGGGGTTTTCGAAATACCCCGAGGCCACACTGTTGCCCCGCACAAACAACGCCCCCGTCGCCTCACCGTCATGCGGCAGGCGCATGCCCGCCTCGTCTACAATCTTCAGATTAACCCCGAACAAGGCCCGCCCCTGTTTTGATTTCAACCGCAAACGCTCCTCTGACGACAAGTCGGCCATCCCCGCAGGCAGATTGCCCTGCGTGCCCACCGGGCTCATCTCGGTCATGCCCCATGCGTGGCAGACATTGACACCTGCCGCCTCGAAGGTCGCAATCATCGAAGGGGAGGCCGCAGAGCCGCCGATCACCACATCCCCAAAGCCCGCAGGAAGCCGACCCTCGGCCTCGATCTGTGCCAGCAGGCCGGTCCAGACAGTTGGCACACCCCATGCCGAATAGACCTGTTCGTCGTTCATCAGATCGAACAGGCTTTCCCCGTCAAGTGCAGGCCCCGGAAACACAAGCCCCGCCCCCGCCAACGGCGCCGCATACGGCAGGCCCCAGGCGTTGACATGAAACAGCGGCACCACCGGCAGGATCTTGCGCCCCGGTCTAAGCGCATCTGGCAGCGCAATAATAACCATCATTGCATGCAACACCGTGGAGCGATGTGAAAACAAAACCCCCTTGGGGTTTCCCGTCGTCCCCGAAGTATAGCACAAGGCTGCAGCAGAATTTTCCGGCAGATCAGGCCAGTCGTACTGCTCCGCCTGACCCGCCAACATCTCTTCGTAACAAAGGCTCGCAAAGCCCGTTTGCGGCATGTGCGGCCTGTCCGTCATGATCACAAACCGCAGGTCAGGCGGCAGACGATCCGCAATCGCCGCAATCAGCGGCACGAACGTCAGATCCACAAACAGCAAGCGGTCACCGGCATGACTGATGATATAAAGCATCTGTTCGGCCGAAAGGCGCGGGTTGATCGTGTGGCACACCGCCCCGATCCCAGAAATCGCGTAATAAAGCTCCAGATGCCGATGGCCGTTCCACGCCAGCGTTGCCACCCTGTCACCCTGCGATATCCCGTGGGCGACCAGAGCATGCGCCAATTGTGCCGCACGCTGGAACGTCTCGGGATAGCTTTGGCGGTGGATGTTGCCCTCGCACTTCACCGAAACAACTTCCGCGTCCTTGTGAGTTTGTGCGGCAAAAGCCAGAATATCCACTATCTTGAGCGGAATCTGCATCATCATACCATTCATGGTGTCCTCCTCGAACATCATCTGCACCGGCTATCTCTGGCGCGAATGTCGCCCGCCCGAATGTCGCCAGTCAACCTGTCATCCAGCAAGCAGCTTGCTGGTCTGCCCTATCGTCGCTATCTCAGTTCGTGATGCGCCGGTTGCCGGGGGGCTTGCTTTCCGGCAAGCTTCACTTCAACCGGCGCAATCGACAAAAGCTACGAAAAGGATACCCAAATGGCACCTGATATGAAACGCATCGTGCTGGCAAGCCGTCCAGAGGGAAAACCGGTCGCAGCCAACTTTCGGCTCGAATCCGCCCCTTTGCGCGCCCTTGCCGAAGACGAGGTGCTGGTCGAGACGCATTTCCTTTCGCTTGATCCCTACATGCGCGGGCGGATGAATGCCGGCAAATCCTATGCCAAGGCTGTAGACATCGGAGAGACGATGACCGCCGGCGCGGTTGGCCGCGTGATCGCATCGCGCGCACCTGCCTTTGCGGTCGGCGATTATGCGATGGGGATGATCGGTTGGGCCAGCCATGGCATTGTTCCCGCAGCCGAGTTACACAAAGTCGACCCCGGTCTTGCGCCGATTTCGACCTCTCTGGGGGTTTTGGGGATGCCGGGGTTCACTGGCTGGCACGGGTTGACGGCCATCGGGAAGCCGCAATCAGGTGAGACACTGGTCGTGGCCGCAGCCACAGGTCCGGTTGGCTCAATAGTTGGTCAATTGGCAAAGGCGCACGGATTACGGGTGGTCGGTGTGGCTGGCGGGGCCGACAAATGCGCCTACGCCGTCGATGTGCTGGGCTTTGATGCGTGCCTCGATCACCATGAGGCGGCAGACGCAAGCGCGTTGCGCGCCCAGCTGGCAGAAGCCTGTCCGGCGGGTATCGACATCTATTTCGAGAACGTCGGTGCCAAAGTGCTCGAGGCGGTTTTACCACTGATGAATGTCGGCGGGCGCATTCCGGTCTGCGGCATGGTCGGCTGGTATGACCTGACGCCGGAAAATATGGGCACGACCGATCTGTTGCCGCTGGCATGGCGCTCCGTTCTGGTCAATCGCCTGACTGTTCAGGGCTTTATCATTTTCGACCACTGGGCTAGCTATGGCGCGTTTGTCCAAGACACCGCCCCCTTGATCGCTAAGGGCCAGATCATCTATCGCGAAGACATCGCCGAGGGGCTGGAGGCGGCACCGCAAGCCTTTATGGACATGCTCTCGGGCGGGAATTTCGGAAAACAACTGGTTCGCCTGACCGCATAATCGAATTTCGCCAGATAGCAGGGCGCACGTGCTGGTGCGCCCTGCCGCTGACGACAACATGCCCCAAATCCACGCACAGGGTCGACAGACAAGGCAGGAACCTCATGACATCCGCCCATATTCGCCAATCGGACAGAACACCGATTGACCGCGGCAACGGCGCCGCAACCGTTCAAATGCTGACCCCGTCCGAAGGGGCACAAGATCTGGTCAACGGCTTCACCACACTGCCTCCCGGCGGGGCGATACCGTTGCACTACCATAATTGCGAAGAAAGCGTCCTGATCCTCGAGGGAACGGCCAGTGTGCATGTCGACGGCGTGCAAACGGATGCCCAAGCCGGTGACGTGATCTGGATCCCTGCGGATATTCCACATTTCTTTGCCAACCCGTCACCCACCGACGCCTTGCGGATCTTCTGGACCTATGCCTCGGCGCAGGCGACCAGAACATTGGTCGAAAGTCGGAAAACCGGACGTATCTTTGCCGAAAGCCCGCCTGACGAGGCTTCGAAATAATACGGCATCAACTGGCAATCGATCCGGTGCGGCCAACAGAGCTGTAAAATACAAGATAGTATATTAGTTCCAGCCCCTTGGCCTTATGGTTAAGGCAAATTAACCATGACCCTGAAAGGCAAGATCATGCCACATCCCAACCTGCACAAAATCGCGAAAGGGCCCGTGTTGCGCGCAGCGATCAACCTTGGAAACGGTGCGTTGGTCCAGCAAACAGACGGGGTGCTTGACGGGGTCAGCCCACGTCTGGCGCAGCGCCTTGCCGATGTGCTGGGCCTGCCTTTGGAACCAGTGATCTATAACGGCGCGCGCAAGGTTTTTGAGGACAGCGGACGCGACATATGGGACGTTGCCTTTCTTGCGATCGATCCGACCCGCGCGCAATCCATCACATTCACCCGACCCTATGTCCTGATCGAGGGAACATATGCCGTGCGCGCCGACAGCCCCCTCACCGAGGTTGCACAGGCCGACCACCCGGATCACAAAATTCTGGTGGCACGCGGATCGGCCTATGACCTGTATCTGAAAGAGGCCCTGAAGCACGCCACCATTTTGCGTGCCGACAGCCCAAGCGCCTCGGTCGAGATGTTCTATAACAGCGAGGCAACATTGGTGGCCGGCATTCGCCAGAGTCTGGAATCGGGATTCGCCGGCGATGACAGCGTGCGCATTCTGCCCGGTCGTTTCAAGTCTATCGAACAGGCAATGGCCCTGCCCCAAGCCCACGCGCCGCATCACGCCGCGCTGGATCAATTCGTGGCCGAAGCGATAGTGGAGGGGTTTGTGCGCAAGGCACTGGATGCTAGCGGGCGGGCAAACCTGAGTGTGCCGCCACAATGATCATGTTCTTGCGATCAGGTTCCTGTAATCAGGTTCTTGTGATCTAGCGTGGTGATCTGCCGGTTCGGGTGGCGCCGTGTGCCAACCGAATGATCCTATCAGGCGCTCCACAAAATGCGGGTACCTGCAAAAACCAGCCGTGCCGCCAACAGCAACAACACCACATCAAGGATCAACCGGAAGCGATTGTCAGATATGCGCGCCAGAACACGTTTTCCAGCCAACGTGCCCAAAACTCCTGCTGCAATCATCGCGCCGATAAACAGGATCCACGGCCCAAAGGCAAAACCAAGCGCCGCAAAGGCAAGTGTTTTCACACCGTGCTGCGCACTCATCAACGTGGCGTGGGTGGCGACATGGGCCAACCGGTCAAGCTTGAAAGACTTCACATAGGACGCCACGAACGGTCCCGTGGCGCCGAAGAACATCGTCAGGAAACTTGCGATACCGCCCGTCAACGCCCCCCAACGGCGAAAGATTGCCGGCGGGCTGAACAGAACCGACCACACGATGAACAGTCCAACGCCGATTTGCACAAACGCCGGAGGGATGCTTACCACCATCGCCCCGCCCAACGTCGCGCCAATGACCGTCCCCACCATGAAGCCCGGTGCCGCAGCCCAGTGGATGTATCTGAACATCACGACAGTCCGACCAAGGTTCGAGCCAATCTGAACCACCCCGTGCACCGGGATCAGGGCCGCCGGCGGCAACAGCGTCGCAAACACCGCCAACAGCAAAATTCCGCCGCCAATCCCGAACGCCACTGTGATAAATGACCCCGAAAAGCTGATTGCCAAAAGCGCTAACAACGTCACAGGTGCCATGTCGCCCGGCAAAAATGCATTCATGATATCCATCACAACCGCCCCCCCTGCAACCTGCCCCTTTTCAGGCGGTGGACGAGCAGGCGTGCCAAAGGCGCAAACAGGAACACGGGTTTACGATTGCCCCGCAGCGGCCGAAAACGCACTGGCCGGAACCATCACTTCGCCCCGTGCAATCAGTCGCGCCGAACGGACCAACCCTGCTGCGTGCAAGTTAAAGCCGTCCGGCCCGTTGGAGTAATCGACGGTGACCTCGATCTCGCCGGCCGGGTGTTCAATCCGCACCACTGCCGGCATCCCAGCGATCGGTCCCACCAGTCCCTCTGCCACGGTTCCGGGCGTCAACAGGCACGAGGCCACACATTGCGAGCCGGTCACAGCCATTGTCGGGTGACACTCCCACGGCATGAAATACCGCGTATTTATCGCCCCGCCCCTGCGCGCCAGCGACAAAAGCCCGATCTTGGGCATGACCGATTTCGACACATCGCCCAAGCCCATACGCTTGCCAGCCTCGATCCGGATCGGCTCCACGCGGTCATAAAATGCGCGGTTTGCATCAAGCTCGGCCGGCGTTTCGTATCCGGTCAGCCCAAAGGCATCGGCCCGTGCGATGATCATTGGCATCGCCACATCCATGCAGGTGACCTCAATTCCGCCAATGACATCACGCACATTGCCCGTCGGCAAAAGCGCCCCGCAACTCGACCCGACCACACCAAGAAAGCTCAGCGAAACCGGCGCCGACGTACCCGGCACCCCGTCGATTGCCGCCGTCCCTGCATAGCTGACCCTGCCACCCGGGGTTTGCACCACGGTATTGATCGTCGCTCCGGTATTGACCGCGCGCACCCGAATGCGGGTCTCGCCGTCGCAGGCCGGGAAAAGCCCCATTTCAATCGCCGCAGGGCCAACACCGGACAGCATATTGCCACAGGTCGGGCGGTAGTCGACCATGCGCTCTTCGACGCCGACCTGTGCAAAGAAATAATCGATGTCGATGTCCGGCTCGGACGACCGGCTGAGCATTGCAACCTTGGTTGTCACCGCCACACCGCCACCGATGCCATCAATGTTGCGATAATGCCCCGCGCCAATTACCGCCATCAGAACCTCGGCCAAAGTGTCGGGATCGTCGGGCAGATCCGCACGGTTGAAATACGGCCCGCGCGAGCTTCCGCCGCGCATGAAAAGATAGGGGATCGGCGTTTGTGTCATCTGATCAATCCACGTTATTTGATGGTTTTGTAAAAACGAAGGTGCGAGATATCCTGCGCGAAAGTCCAGCCTGTAAACCCGCAATCTGTCGCCGACATGGCGTCGCGGTGATGTGGCGGATCAAGAGACGTCGCACGCATTTGTTCGCCCCGATAAAAATGACCCTATTTGCGAAGCTTCAACAGTCCGGCCACAATTGGCGCGCCCGTGATCACAACCATTATCCGCACCAGATGGTGCACGATCACAAATCCAAGATCCGCACCCGCAACAATAGCAAGAACCGTCATTTCTGCCTGACCTCCGGGGGCAAAGGACAAAAAGCCCTCGACCCCGGGCGCAAGGCCCAGCACGACAACGATCTCGGTGAAAATCGTCGCCAGAACCGCAAGCACAAACACGAAGACAGTGCCCGCCGCAACATCTCGTACCAGTTCGCGCAACGTCACGCCGACATAAAAGACGCCGATGCCGATCCCGATGAAATATTGCGCCACCAGGATCGCCTCGGCCGGTGGGCGAAAATGGATCACATCGGCCAGCGACAAGACAGCGGTCACGATCATCGGACCAAGAATGGAGGCCCCGAACAGACCAATTTTCTCGCCCCCCTTCCAACCAACCAACGCGGCTGCTGCCATGATCAACAATTCGTGCACCGGCACATCGCGGATCGGCGCTCCGATCGGCTGAGTCAACTGAACGTCGAACATCTGCGTCAGCACGATTGGCGCAATCGTCACGATAATCAGCACGCGTGTGGCGTGGATCAAGGACAATGACCGCACATCAGCTCCGGCTTCTTGGCCAAAGGCGATCATGTCCTGCAACCCCCCCGGCATCGCCGCGTAGTAAGAGGTCACCATGTCGAATTTATAGACGCGTCGGAAAAACGGCACCCCGATGGCACCGATCACAATGACATAGACCGGCACCAACGCGACCGACAGCGCCATTGACGGCAACTGGCCGATCAACGCCGGCGTGACCGATGCGCCTACGGCGACCCCCAGAATTGTGCGCGCCGCCACCGAAACCTGTCCCGGCCCCTTGAGGGGCGCCCCCAGCAATGCCGCCACAAGGCACGCCAGCAACGGCCCGAACAAAAACGGCAACGGCACGTTTAGCACCCACAAGACCGCCGCCCCGACACAAGCCAACACAAGCGTCCAAAGACGCCGCACAAACAAACTCTGGGGGGTTTTTACGCTTGGCGGGGGCGATGATTTCATAAGCAGTACAATTCGTTGACGTCTATTGCATCCATCTGTATACGCCGGGATGCAGTAAGAAAAGGAAAAGTCTGTGCCAGCGTCAAAAGACTCCGGTCGCAAGTCCGACAGCCCCCCGCAGGGCGAAGAGGCCTACCGCGCCCTGCTCGAAGAAATCCGTACAGGAAAGCTTGGCCCGAATGATCGCCTGACGGAAACCGATATCGCCGCGCGCCTCAAAATCAGCCGCACGCCCGTGCGTGAAGCAATCCGGTTGCTGGAATCGGACGGGCTGGTCAGCCATGTGCCGCGGGTCGGGGCGGCTGTGCGGTCGTTGGATTACTCCGAAATCATGGAATTGTACGACATGCGGGCCGTGCTCGAGGCGACGGCTGCGCGTCTTGCCGCGCGGGTCGCGTCAACGGTCGAGCAACAGGAACTGGCTGAAATCAACTGCGAGATGTCGGCCGCATTGCATCTGGGCGCCGACAAACTTTACGAGCTGAACCGTCAGTTCCATCTGACCTTGCTGGATGCCGCCAAAAACAGGTTTTTGTCCAAGGCCGTCAACGGCCTGCAAAAGACGCTGTTGATCCTTGGTCCCTCGACACTTGAAGAGGCTGAACGCGCCACCGAGGCGCAGACCGAACATGACGCGATCATGGCCGCCTTGATGGCGCGCGACGGTGCCGCCGCCGAAATCGCAATGCGCGTTCACATCGAGGCCGCTCATCGCACCCGCCTGCGGGTTTTGCGCGCGCGCGAGCGGTCAGAAGAACACGTCTGATATCAATTATTACCAAAGTACAACTGGTGGAGCGGATGCCGCGGATGCAAAAAAACTGGGATATTGCCATCGTCGGGGGCGGCAACGCAGCCCTTTGTGCCGCGATAGAGGCTGCTGAAACGGGCGCGCGCGTCATCGTTCTGGAAGGCGCACCAAAGAGTTATCGCGGCGGCAATTCGCGCCACACCCGCAATTTTCGCTGCATGCACCAAGGCCCCTTGTCAGTTCTGACAGACGTCTATCTGGAAGACGAGTATTACGACGATCTGTTGCGGGTGACCAAGGGGCAGACCGACGAGACGCTTGCGCGTCTTGCGATCAACAGCTCGGAAGAATGCCTGCCGTGGATGGAGGCGCATGGCGTGCGGTTTCAACCGTCATTGTCGGGGACGCTGTCATTGAGCCGGACGAATGCGTTTTTTCTGGGGGGCGGCAAGGCACTCGTCAACGCTTACTACAGAACGGCCGAAAAGTTAGGCGTCACAATCGTTTACGAGGCTCAGGTCACCCATGTCGTGATGCAGGACAATTGCTTCAAGGCACTGGATGTCGAGATTGCCGGCGCCCCCTCCCAGCGCATCGAGGGAAAGGCCGTCGTGTTGGCATCGGGCGGTTTTCAGGGCGATCTGGAATGGCTTGCTCGGGCGTGGGGCCCTGCGGCGCGCAACTTTCTGATCCGTGGCACCCCTTACAACAAGGGCGTGGTGCTAAAGGACATGCTGGACCAGGGCGCCGAAAGCGTCGGCGACCCGACCCAGTGCCACGCCGTTGCCATTGACGGACGCGCGCCAAAATTCGACGGCGGCATCGTCACGCGGCTTGATTGCGTGCCGTTTTCTGTTGTGGTCAACCGACACGGGGCACGGTTTTATGACGAGGGCGAGGATGTCTGGCCGAAACGCTATGCGATCTGGGGGCGACTGGTGGCGGCACAACCCGATCAGGTCGGCTATGCAATCATTGATTCCAAAAGCATCGATCTGTTCATGCCGTCAGTCTATCCCCCCGTCAAAGCAGACACCATCGAGGGGCTGGGTCAGCAGCTTGGTATTTCGGGCGGTGCGCTCAAGGAAACGGTTTTGGCCTTCAATGCTGCGTGCAGTGACGGCCCCTTTACGCCGACCGAACTTGACGGGTTGACCACCAACGGGATTGCACCGGCCAAGACAAACTGGGCCCGCCCGATCAACCAGTCGCCGTTTTACGGCTACGAGTTGCGCCCCGGCGTGACCTTCACCTATCTCGGCCTGAAGGTCGATGAAACCGCCCGCGTCACCGGCCCCGAGGGCCTTTTGCCAAATGTCTGGGCCGCCGGAGAGATCATGGCCGGCTCGATTCTCGGTCAAGGCTATCTGGCCGGTTTCGGGATGACCATTGGAACCGTCTTTGGACGCATCGCCGGTCAGGAGGCCGCAGCCCATGTCGCTTGACACCCTTCAAGAAGCCCGCCGGCAGGTCGAGATCTGCAACGCCTGTCGCTATTGCGAGGGCTATTGCGCGGTCTTTCCTGCCATCACCCAGCAACGCATGTTTGCCGACGGTGACATCACCCAGCTGGCAAACCTGTGCCACAATTGCCGCGGCTGTTATTACGCCTGCCAATATACCGAACCGCATGAATTCGCCCTGAACCTGCCTGCAAGCCTTGCCGAGGTGCGCGTCGAAAGCTGGGAGCGTCTGGCATGGCCCGGCGCGTTGGCAAGTGTTTTCCAACGCAGCGGCGTGGCGTTGGCGGCCGTTGTTGCCTTGGGCTTTGCACTTGTGATCGCTTTGATGCAGGCTCTGCCGGCACAGGGCGGCGCGGGCTTTTATGCCGTGATGGCCCACACGACGATGGTCACGATTTTTGTGCCCGCCTTCGTGTTGCCGCTGGCAGCCATTGCGGTTTCACTGCGCCGCTACTGGCGCGAGGTCGGGGGGACGCGTGTCGGTATCAGCGACATAAAATCCGCATTTGCAGACGCGGCCAAGATGAAAAACCTTGGCGGCGGACAGGGACAGGGTTGTAATTTCGAGGATGAAGACCGCTTTTCCAACGCAAGACGGGTTCTGCATCAGCTGGTGATGTACGGGTTTTTGTTGTGCTTTGCCTCGACCTCTTCGGGGACAGTCTTACATTACGTTTTCAATATTCAGGCGCCTTATAGCCTGTTTTCACTGCCCAAACTGCTTGGCGTGCCCGGCGGGCTGATGCTGGTTGCAGGGTGCGTCGGGCTGGCGTGGCTCAAGACGAAAGCCGACCCCGAGTTGGGCGCCGTTTCGGTCTGGGGCGGCGAGATGGCCTTTGTGGTGCTGTTGGGGGCGACCGGAGCGACCGGACTTGCGCTTTATGCAGCCACCGGAACGGGGGCTGTGCCAAGCCTGCTGGCGGTGCATCTAGGGGTTGTGCTGGCCTTTTTCCTGTTGGCCCCGTATTCCAAGATGGTGCACGGTTTCTATCGTTTGGCCGCACTGGTCAGAGACGCCCAAATTCGCGGAGCAAAATCATGAGCAAGCCGATCGAGTTGCTGTTTTTGAATGGTGATGGCATCGGACCAGAGATTGTTGCCGCCACACAGCATGTTCTACACGCCGCCGAAGCCGCTTTTGGGTTGGAGCTCCGCTTTTCCGAGGCCACTATCGGGTTCGAGGCCCTTGCCGCCGAGGGTACGACACTGCCGCTTGCTGTGCTCAAAGCCGCCCGCGCAGCCGACGGTATTGTGCTTGGACCGGTGTCGCATAATTCTTATCCTGACGTGTCACTTGGCGGGGTGAACCCGTCGGGGCTTTTGCGCAAGCATCTCGATCTTTATGCCAACATCCGCCCCTCCTCGACCCGTGACGGCCTTCGGCCGCCCTGTGGCAAACCCTTTGATCTGGTGGTGGTACGCGAAAACACCGAAGGGTTTTATGCCGACCGGAACATGGCCGAGGGGTCGGGCGAATTCATGCCCGATCATGACATGGCCCTTGCGATCCGAAAAATCACCCGCAAGGCCTGTCGTCGCATCGCCGAAAGCGCTTTTGCACTGGCTGCAACGCGCCCTGTGCCGCATGTGACAGCGGTGCATAAGGCTAATGTCTTGCGACTGTCTGACGGGCTGTTTCTGGAGGAAGTGCGGGCTGTGGCGTTGGCACATCCCGACATCGCCTATGACGAAGAACTGGTCGATGCGATGGCCGCCCTGCTGGTGCGCGACGCAGGCCGGTTCGACACAATTGTGACGACCAATATGTTTGGCGACATCCTGTCGGATCTGGCGGCCGAGCTTTCAGGCAGCCTCGGGCTTGCGGCGTCGCTCAATGCCGGGGAACATCACGCCATGGCACAGGCGCAACATGGCTCCGCGCCGGATATCGCTGGTCACGGCACCGCAAACCCCGCCTCCCTGATCGGGTCTGCGGCCATGCTGTTGAACTGGCTTGCCAAAAGACACAAGGCCCCTGCACTGGCCCAAGCGGCGGCCGCGATTGACAAGGCTCTGGAGGCAGCCGTTTCGATGCCCGACATCCGCACGCCCGACCTGTCGGGGGGCGGCACGACCTTGGGGTTTGCGACATTCGTCGCACAGACCATCGCGCACAATGCGACCAACATCCGCACCTGAGCCGGCGCGCAGGGTCTGAACCACAAACTCTGGCCAGTGTTCGCTTGATCTGAAAAAACGCCTGCTTGCTCGACAAAGATGTAGGGTTCTGGATAGGGTGTCTTTTGCGCATCTGTCCCCAGCATGAGGTCCCCATGAAAGCCATCGTCATCCACGCAGCCAAGGATTTGCGGATCGAAGAGCGCGATATCCCTGAAATCGGCGTAGGTCAGGTCAGGATCACGCTTGCCGCAGGGGGCATTTGCGGCTCTGATCTGCACTACTACAACCACGGCGGGTTTGGCGCGATCCGGCTGCGCGAACCGATGATACTGGGTCACGAAGTTGCCGGTTACATCACTGAAACCGGACCACAATCAGACAAAGGCCCCACTGATCTTTGTGTCGGGCAATTGGTGGCGGTATCACCGTCGCGCCCTTGCGGCACCTGCAAGTTTTGCCAGCAAGGCTTGCACAACCACTGCCTAAACATGCGTTTTTATGGCTCGGCAATGCCGTTTCCCCATATTCAGGGCGCATTTCAACAACAGATTGTCGCCGATGTGGCGCAATGCGCCCCTGCAGACGGCTTGACGCCCCAAGAGGCCGCAATGGCAGAACCGCTTGCCGTTACGCTGCACGCCACGCGGCGCGCCGGCAGCCTGCTTGGTAAAACGGTACTGGTGACCGGCTGTGGTCCCATCGGCATCTTGTCGATCCTTGCCGCACGGCGTGCGGGTGCCGACAGGATCGTGGCCACCGACTTGTCTGATTTCACCTTGCAGATTGCCAGGCGCGCCGGTGCCAACGAGACTATCAACCTTGCGACCGACGCCGAAGGGCTGGCACGCTTTACTCCCGACAAGGGCACATTTGATGTGCTTTATGAATGCTCTGGCGCGGTTGCCGCGTTAACCGCGGGTATACAGGCCATGCGCCCGCGCGGCGTGATTTTGCAACTGGGGCTGGGCGGCGATATGAGCCTGCCTATGATGGCCATCACCGGCAAAGAGTTGGATCTGCGCGGCTCATTCCGGTTTCACGACGAATTCTTCACCGGGGTCAGCTTGATGCAAAAGGGGTTGATCGACGTCAAGCCTCTGATCACCCACACCTTTCCAATTTCAGACGCAGTGCGCGCCTTTGATCTGGCAAGTGACCGAACGCAGACAATGAAGGCACAGATCGACTTTTCCTAAGCTGGTTCAGACCTCTGCACCGATTGCCGCCAACGCCGCCTTTGCCACAAGGATATCTTGGGCCCCGGTGCCAGAGCCGATTCCAATACCGCCGATCAGCATGCCATCCACCCGGATCGGCATGCCACCGGGCAAGGCCGTCACAGAACCGCCTGTCGCCATCCCAAGCGCCGCACGCGCCGCTTCGGGGATGGTTTCGGTCGCAGCCCCCGTTGCCGCTGCTGTCATGGCCTTGGATCTGGCGCTCTTTTGGCTCAGGAACTTTGCCCCCGTCATGCGCAATTCGGCCACCAACGCGCCGCTGGCATCGACGATGACGATGCATTGCGGCTGGCCCATGTCGGTTGCAGCCGTGATCGCAGCCTGCACCATCGCCATTGCGCCTTCATGGGTGAGTTGTCGAGAAGGCTGTACAAACGCCATCAAAAGCTCCCTTTTACCATCAAAATCATCCCGCCTTGGGCACGCCCCGAAGCAAAGTCCGAAAAGTTAGTCGTTTTCAGGGAAAAAACACGCCGCTTGCTGAACGCCATTTCCCAAAACGGGCCGCTCTTTGCGACACCTGTCTTGCGCCTTCCAGCAGCGCGGCGCAAACGCGCAGCCCTTTGGCACGTTGATCGGCGAAGGCAATTCACCGTGCAGCTTTATTCGTGTCTTCTTTGCCTGCGGGTCGGCACTTGGCGTCGCGGACAACAGCGCCTTTGTGTAGGGATGCCGCGGATGAGCAAAGACATCCGCCTTTGTGCCGATCTCGACCGGCCGGCCCAGATACATCACGATCACGTCGTCGGCCATGTGTTTGACCACCGAAAGGTCGTGAGAGATGAACAGATACGCCAGCCCAAGCTTTTCTTGCATGTCGACCAACAGGTTCAGGATCTGGCTCTGGATCGACAAATCAAGCGCCGAGACAGGCTCGTCAAGAACCAACACTTTGGGCTCGAGCATCAAAGCCCGCGCCACCGCGATTCGCTGCCGTTGACCACCCGAAAACATATGCGGATAGCGGTCGAAATGCTCGACCCGCAGCCCCACCATTTCAAGCATGTTGCGCGCAAGCGCCGTGCGTTCACGTGCCGGAATTTCGGGGTGGTTGATCTTGAGGGGCTCCTCCAGTATCGCGCCGACCCGCTGGCGGGGGTTAAGCGAGCCATAGGGATCCTGAAACACGATCTGTACCGAGGTTCGCAACGCCGCCCAATTCTCAGGAAGCGCCTCTGTGCCATCAATGCTGAAGGTGCCTGCCGTTGGCGGCTCGATCATCGTGATCAGGCGGGCCAGCGTGGACTTGCCACAGCCCGACTCGCCAACCACCGCCAGCGTTTTCCCCGGCTCAAGCGAGAAACTCGCCTCTGAAAGAGCCTCAACCACTTGGTCCTTGCCGAACCAGCCCCCTTTTACGTCGTAATGGCGGGTCAGATTGCGGGCGACAACAACGGGGGTACTCATGCCGAAACTCTCGCCTTGGTCACAATCGGATAATGGCACCGCGCAAGCCCCAGATCAGCACCAGCCGCCACCGGAGGCGTGCTGCGGCATAGGTCATCGGCAAAGCTGCAACGCGGTGAGAACAAACAGCCGTCGGGGCGGTCGAACTGCCCGGGAACCACGCCGGGGATCGTCGGCAGATGTTTTGTTGTGGCCCGCTCTGGCAGAGCGGCCAGCAATGCGGCCGTATAAGGATGATGCGGCGTGGCAAACAAGGCGTCCACACCTTGTTCCTCGACCTTTTGACCGGCGTATTGCACACACACACGTTCAGCCGTTTCGGCCACGACACCCATGTCATGCGTGATCAGGATCAACGCCATTCCGGTCTCCTTTTGCAGCCCCGTCAACAGATCGAGTATCTGAGCCTGAATGGTCACATCAAGCGCGGTTGTCGGCTCGTCCGCGATCAACAACTTGGGGTCACAAGACAGCGCCATGGCGATCATGACCCGCTGGTTCATGCCGCCCGACATTTGGTGCGGAAAGGCCGAAAGCCGCTGCTCGGGGGCCGGAATTCCCACCAGCTCGAACAATTCGATCGCGCGTTTGTGGCGTGCTTTGCTATCAAGCCCAAGATGCAGCCGCAAAGATTCCTTGATCTGGTAACCAGCCGTAAAGCACGGGTTCAAAGACGACATCGGTTCCTGAAAGATCATCGCCATATCCTTGCCGATAATCTTGCGCCGCGCCGGTGCAGACAAGGTGCGCAAATCATGCCCGCCAAAGCTCATTTTATCGGCCGTGACCTTGGCCGTCCACGGCAGCAAGCCCATGACCGCAAGCATCGACACCGATTTACCAGAGCCACTTTCGCCGACAATGGCCAGGATCTCGCCGGTGTCGATCG
The DNA here is from genome assembly GCA_047633515.1 of Paracoccaceae bacterium. Taxonomy (GTDB): domain Bacteria; phylum Pseudomonadota; class Alphaproteobacteria; order Rhodobacterales; family Rhodobacteraceae; genus JBLHUT01. The sequence goes on from JBLIFE010000005.1 coordinate 15,725, forward strand.
AGATATCCACCCCGTCCACGGCCTTGAAACGGCCTGACGCGGTTGCGAACTGAACTGAGAGATTGCGAATTTCCAAAAGGGCCATGGCTTAACTGCGCTTCAATTTAGGGTCGAGTGCATCACGCAATCCGTCACCCATCAGGTTGATCGCCAACACCGTGACGAGAATTGCAAGGCCGGGGAATGTCACAACCCACCAGGCCCGCAAAATGAATTCGCGCGCATCCGCCAGCATGCTACCCCATTCCGGTGTCGGAGGCTGCGCCCCCATTCCCAGAAATCCGAGCGCCGCCGCATCAAGGATCGCCGTCGAGAACGACAACGCCGCCTGTACGATGATCGGCGACAGGCAATTGGGCAGCACAGTGATGAACATCAACCGCCCGAGGCCCGCACCGGTAACCTTGGCTGCGATCACATAATCCTTGGAACGCTCCGCCATCACCGACGCCCGCGTCAGCCGCACGTAGTGGGGCTGCAAAACAATCGCGATGGCAATCATCGCATTGATCAGCGACGGCCCCAGAATGGCCACCAGAACCAGCGCCAGCAAAAGTGATGGAAACGCCAGAATAACATCCATCACCCGCATGATGATCGTATCGAGCCACTTGGGCGCAAAACCGGCCAGCAGGCCAACCAGAACGCCGCCCGTAGCAGCAATCGTCACAACAATAATGCCGATGTAAAACGAAAACCGCGCCCCGTGGATGAGCCGTGACAGCATATCGCGCCCGACAACATCGGTGCCAAGCGGAAAGGCCCAACTGCCCCCTTCTTGCCAGACGGGGGGCTGCAGCAAATAATCGCGAAACTGCTCGGTTGGATCGTAGGGTGCAATGATATCTGCCAGCAGCGCCACAAAAACAAACGCCGCAAAAACCCAAAGCCCGAAAACTGCGCCGCGGTTCTCTTTAAAATAATGCCAGAATTCATTTAACCGTCCCGGACGGATAGCGGTTGTCTTTGAGGAGGCATCCATCAGCGTTTCCTGATCTTTGGATTGATATAGCCGTAAAGCACATCAACGGTCAGATTGACGACCATGACCATCACCGCAATCAGCAACAGCCCGCCCTGAACCACCGGATAATCGCGCCGGAAGATGCTATCGACCATCCACTTGCCAATGCCCGGCCAGCTAAAGATTGTCTCGGTCAGAATGGCGCCGGCCAAAAGCGTGCCAACCGACAGGCCGATCACCGTGATCACTGGAATAAGCGCATTCCGCAGGGCGTGCACCCCGTTGACCCGCCACGGCGACAGCCCCTTGGCGCGTGCCGTGCGGATGTAATCCTCGCTCAGAACCTCCAGCATGGCCGAGCGTGTTTGCCGGGCGATCACGGCAAGCGGGACAGTGCCCAACACGATCGTGGGCAGGATCAGGTGCTCGACCGCCGAACCAAAGGCCCCTTTTTGTCCCGACAACACAGAGTCGATCAGCATAAATCCTGTCGGAGTCTCGAAATAGTACATCAAGCTGATGCGCCCGGATACCGGCGTCAGCCCCAGATACCCCGACACCACGATGATCAACAACAGCGCCCACCAAAAGATCGGCATCGAATATCCCACAAGTGCCGTGGTCATCAGCGCCCTGTCAAAGAACTTGCCACGGTTAACCGCCGCAATTACCCCCGCCGGCAAACCCAGCAAAAGCGCAAAGATCATGGCACAGATCGACAATTCGAGCGTTGCCGGAAACAGCGTAAAGAATTCGTCCCAGACCGGGCGCTTGGTCACAAAAGACTGCCCCAGGTCTCCCTGCAGCACCCCCCAAATGTAGCTACCAAATTGCTCGTAGAACGGCCTGTCATAGCCGAATTTCTCGACCAGCTCGGCATAGCGTTCATCCGAAATACCACGCTCGCCCGCCATCACGATGATCGGGTCCCCCGGCAACATCCGGATGAACGAGAATGAAATCAACGTGACACCAACGAAGGTCGGAACAAAGGTCAGTAACCGGGACAGAAAATATCTAAGCATCAACCAACAATCGTTAAGGTTTTCGGAAAGGTCGTAAGGGAAATATTGCCATCATCTGTCACAAGGATATCGTCCTCGATCCTGACACCAAAGGCCCCGATCCGGTACAATCCCGGCTCGTTGGTAAACACCATCCCCGCTTCCAGCAGTTGCGGATTGCCGCGCATGATATACGGGGCCTCGTGGACATCACGCCCCAGCCCGTGACCGGTTTTGGTGCGGATCCGGTCGCCAAAGGGCGAAGCCTCCAGAACCGAAGTTACCGCATCATCGACGTCATGGGCCGAAACGCCCGCGCGGGCGATCTCGTGTCCGCGCAAATTTGCCCGCAGCACGGTGTCATACACCTGTGCGGCCTCGTCACTGGCATGCCCGACAAAGACCGTCCGCGTTATATCAGCACAAAAGCCCGACTTGCGCGCCCCGAAGTCGAACAAAAGCGCGTCGCCCTCGGCAATCGCGTAATCGTCCCGTGCATGCGCATGCGGGCGCGCCGAATTATCGCCTGCCGCAACGATTGGCCCAAAGGCCAGCTCGTCAGCCCCCCGCGCGAAAAGTGCCTGCATCAAAAGGCCCTGAACCTGCATCTCGGTCATCCCGACACGCACCTGCGCAAGCACATCACCAAGAGCGGCCTCGGAGATATCAATCGCCGACTGCATCGCCGCAATTTCGGGTGCGGATTTGTGGATGCGCAAACCGGATATCTCTTTTTCGGCGTCCACAACCCTAAGCCCGGGCTGCGAGGCCGCAAGCGCATGGTGGACGAAAACACGCATGATCTGCCCCTCCACACCCACCGAAGACAACGGCAGATGCGCCGCCAACGCTGCAAAGGCATCGATATAGCCGGTTTGATCGCGCCAATCGAACACCTCGCCCTCAAATCCGATCAAGTCGAAAGAGCGCAGTTCAAGATTGGGGACCAACGCCGCAGGCGCG
>JBLIFE010000006.1:0-17584 GCA_047633515.1 Paracoccaceae bacterium
GCAGATAGCGGCCATAATCGTTTTTCTTGAACAATGCGGCACGCGCGCGTAACTGCGCCGCGTCGATCCACCCCGCCTCGAATGCGATCTCTTCCGGGCATCCTGTCTGCAGGCCCTGACGGTCTTGTAACGTGCGCACAAAATTGCCCGCATCCAGAAGGCTCGCATGGGTACCGGTATCAAGCCATGCAAAGCCCCGCCCCATCTGCTCCACAGACAACAGACCGTCGTGCAGGTACATTTCCAGCAGCGTCGTGATCTCAAGTTCGCCGCGCTCCGAGGGTTTTACCTGTCGCGCCCGCTCTGACGCGGAGCCGTCCAGAAAATAAAGCCCCGTCACCGCATACGAAGACGGCGGCACCTTAGGCTTTTCAATGATCGCACGGGCCTTACCGCTGGCGTCGAAATCCACCACCCCGTAGCGTTCGGGGTCTGCCACACGGTACCCGAACACTGTACCGCCATCCGGTTTTTTGTTGGCATTCGCCAGCAGCAACGGCAAATCATGGCCAAAGAAGATATTATCGCCCAGAACCATCGCAGAAGGCGCCCTGTCAAGAAAACCTTCGGCAAGCAGATAAGCCTGCGCCAGACCATCGGGCGATGCCTGCACGATATACGTAAGCGACAGCCCCCACTGGCTTCCGTCACCCATAAGCCGTTGAAATTGGGACTGGTCTTCGGGTGTTGTGATAATTGCGATCTCGCGAATGCCTGCCAGCATCAGCACCGACAGCGGATAAAAGATCATCGGCTTGTCGTGCAGCGGTAAAAGCTGTTTGGAAACACCCATCGTGATCGGGTAAAGTCGGGTGCCAGAGCCCCCCGCGAGAATAATGCCTTTGCGTTGTGCCATCTCAAACCGCCTTTAATTCAGTCAAAACCTGTGCCAAGCCCGCCCGCCAGTCAGGGCGCAGCAGGCCAAAATCCCGCTCAAGGGTCCTGCAATCCATCCGTGAATTTGCAGGGCGTTGCGCCGGGGTCGGATAGGCCGATGTAGGGATATCCGTCACCGCACACTCCAGACCTGCTTGCGTAAAAATCTCGCGGGCGAAATCGGCCCAGCTTGCGTCGGGCGCGCCCGAATAGTGATAGATCCCGCTTTTGGCTGTTCCAGCCGCAAACCTGTCTGCCATCCACAACAGCGAGGCCGCGATATCGGCCGCCGGGGTCGGCCCACCGATCTGATCCGCCACAACCGTCAGCGCGTCCCGCTGCGCGCCCAGACGCAGCATCGTTTTGACAAAATTCGCGCCATGCGCCGAAAAAATCCAAGACGTGCGCAGGATGGCAAAAGCACCACCAGCCGCAACAACGCCTTGCTCTCCAATCCGTTTGGAACGCCCATAAGCACCAAGCGGACCGGTCGCGTCATCAGGCTGCAAAGGAGCCGTGCCGCCACCCGCAAAAACATAATCCGTGGACACATGCAGCAAGGGGATGCCCCGCCGTGCCGCGACCTTTGCCAGTATCGAAACCGAAGTGCCGTTTATCGCCGTGGCTTCGGCCTCTTCGGTTTCAGCCTTGTCGACCGCAGTATAGGCCGCAGCATTTATGAAAACATCCGCCGCCAGTCCCTCAGCCGCCTCTGCGACCTCGGCGGGACGGGCAAAATCGACATCCCCTCGCCCCAAAGCCACCACATCGCCCTGCCGCTGCAATTCGGTTGCAACCTGACCGGACTTGCCAAAAACAACAATCTTCATGCCTTGGTTCCCAAACGGGCGCCGACGCCTTGGCGCGCTTGCAGCGCCTGCCACCACGGCGCGTTGTCGAGATACCATTGCACAGTCTTTTCCAGCCCCTGCTCCAACGTGACCGACGGCCGCCAGCCCAGTTCGGTGCGAACCCGCGCAGGGTCGATCGCATAGCGCATATCGTGGCCCGGGCGATCGGTGACAAAGGTGATCTGTTCGGCATAAGGCGTTGCTGCCGGCTTCAACCGATCCAGAATTTCGCAAATCATCCGCACAAGGTCGATGTTTTTTGCCTCGTTCTCGCCACCGATATTATAGCTGCGACCGACCGCCCCCTTTTGCACAACCGTCAACAGCGCATCTGCGTGATCCTCGACATAAAGCCAGTCGCGCACGTTCTCGCCCGCCCCGTAAACCGGTATAGGTTCCCCTGCCAAAGCCCGAAGGATCACCACCGGCACCAGCTTTTCAGGAAAATGGAACGGGCCGTAGTTGTTCGAGCAATTGGTCAACACAACCGGCAAACCATAAGTCTCATGCCATGCCCGCACCAGATGATCACTGCTGGCCTTGGACGCAGAATAGGGGCTGCGCGGGTCATAGGCCGTTGTTTCCGTGAACATCCCCGTTGCCCCAAGCGAGCCAAAAACCTCGTCGGTCGAGATGTGGTGAAACCGGAATGTCGCCGGTTTGCCCTGTGCCACCCAAAAGGCGCGTGCCGCCTCGAGCAGAACATAGGTGCCGGTAATGTTCGTATGAATAAACTCCGCCGGCCCGTCGATCGACCGGTCCACATGCGATTCGGCCGCTAGATGCATCACCACGTCAGGGCAGTGCGCCTCAAGGATGCGGGCCATAGCCTCGGCATCACAGATGTCGGCCTGCTCGAATGCGTAAAGCGGATCATCGGCAACGCTGGCCACATTCTCTAGACATGCCGCATAGGTCAGCTTGTCGACATTAACGATGGCGTGCCCTGCCGCGACCGCTTGGCGCACAACAGCCGACCCGATGAAGCCCGCGCCCCCAGTGACCAGAATTTTCATCTTTTACCCCTTAAAAAACAAATGGGCTGTCGATTTGTGACAGCATCGGTGCGACCGCGTCTTTATCCGAAAGGATTACAGGGCCGGAAAGCCCCCAATCAATTCCAAGGTCGGGATCATCAAACCGGATCGCTCCTTCGGTGTCCGGAGCATACGTATCAGAACATTTATAAATGATCTCGGTATCCGGCGCACGCGTCGCAAAACCGTGGGCGAACCCTTTAGGAACCAGCATTTGCTTGCCGTTCTCGAAGGTCAGCTCGACCCCGACCCATTGCCCGAAAGTGGCGGATCCAACCCGGATATCGACGGCGACATCGAACAGACAGCCGCGACCGCAGCGCACCAGCTTGTCTTGTGCACGAGGCGGCGCTTGAAAATGCAGGCCACGCACCGTTCCCGGTATCTGCGACAACGACTGGTTGTCCTGAACAAACTCGGTGGTGACACCGTGTTGTGCCAGAGCATTCTTGTTGTAGGTTTCCGAGAAAAACCCGCGTTCGTCGCCAAACCTCTTCGGCGTTAGAATTAGTACACCCGGCAATGCGGTCGTCTCTACCTGCATGGTGGCTCGCGCTCCTTGACTTTTCGTCGCCTCTTTAACAGCAATCAGTTGCATTAGACACGCGTCCGTTTGTGTTTTTTGACAGGGCGGAAAATCCTTTGCTTGTATTTGCGATGACACGGGCCTATATCGGCTCCATTAGCGGCGTACGGGCCTCCACACCCCGTGCCCACCGGAACTTGTGACGGGCCGCGCGCCCGTTTTTTTGTGCTTATACGCTGGATTGTGCTTTGTCTGAACTAATCGCCAAAACAAATATCGACCAACAGATTGCGAACATCATCACCCCCGTGATCGAAGATCTCGGGTTTGAGTTGGTGCGCGTCCGGTTGATGTCGGGAAAAACCAAGATCCTGCAAATCATGGCCGACCGGCCGGATGGTGGAATCGAAGTCGATGATTGTGCCACCATTTCAACCGCAGTGTCGGCGATTCTGGATGTCGAAGACCCTGTCGAAGAAGAATATACGCTCGAGGTTTCCTCGCCCGGCATCGACCGCCCCCTGACGCGGCTCAAGGACTTTGACGCCTGGGAAGGCTACGAGGCCAAGATCGAGACAACAGAGATGTTCGACGGACGGCGCCGCTTTAAGGGGCAACTTGCTGGAACCGACGGGAACGAGGTTTTGATCGACATCGAAGAAGGCACGATCGGGCTGCAATTCGAATGGCTGTCCGATGCCAAACTCATTCTGACAGACGATCTGATCCGCGAGATGCTGCGCCAGCGCAAGGCATCCGGTGTCGTCGACGAATCACAATTTGATGAAATAACCGAAGAAACCGCCCCCGAGGAGGACTGACCCCATGGCTATTACTTCTGCCAACCAGCTTGAGCTGCTGCAAACAGCCGAGGCCGTCGCCCGCGAAAAGATGATCGACCCCGAACTGGTGATCGAAGCGATGGAAGAGAGCCTCGCACGCGCGGCCAAGTCCCGCTACGGCAGCGAGATGGACATCCGCGTGGCAATCGACCGCAAAACAGGGCGTGCGACGTTTACGCGCGTGCGCACCGTGGTCGAAGACGACCTGCTTGAGAACTACCAGTCCGAAATGACCGTGGCACAAGCCAAGGATTACATGACAGACCCCGCCGTCGGCCAAGTGTTCAGCGAAGAAGTCCCGCCAGTCGAAATGGGCCGGATTGCCGCCCAATCCGCCAAGCAGGTGATTCTGCAAAAAGTCCGCGAAGCAGAGCGTGACCGCCAGTACGAAGAATTTCGCGATCGCATCGGTACGATCATCAACGGTGTCGTCAAGCGCGAGGAATACGGCAACATCATCGTCGATGTGGGTCGGGGCGAGGCCATTTTGCGCCGCAACGAAAAGATTGGCCGCGAAAGCTATCGGAACGGCGACCGCATTCGGAGCTTCATCAAGGACGTGCGCCGCGAAGCCCGTGGCCCGCAGATTTTCCTGTCCCGCACCGCGACCGATTTCATGGCCGAGTTGTTCAAGATGGAAGTGCCCGAAATCTATGACGGCATTATCGAAATCAAGGCCGTGGCCCGCGATCCGGGCAGCCGTGCAAAGATCGCCGTGATCAGCTATGACAGCTCGATTGACCCCGTCGGTGCCTGCGTCGGCATGCGCGGAAGCCGAGTTCAGGCTGTCGTGAACGAGCTGCAGGGTGAGAAAATCGACATTATTCCGTGGAACGAAGACGCCGCGACATTCCTTGTCAACGCGCTTCAGCCGGCCGAAGTCTCGAAAGTGGTGATCGACGAGGAAGCCGAGCGCATCGAAGTGGTTGTGCCCAACGAGCAACTTTCGCTTGCTATCGGACGGCGCGGGCAGAACGTGCGTCTTGCGTCGCAGTTGACCGGCCTCGATATCGATATCTTGACCGAAGAAGAAGAAAGCTCACGCCGTCAGGCCGAATTCGAAGAGCGCACAAAGCTCTTTATGGATGCGCTTGATCTTGACGAATTCTTTGCCCAACTTCTGGTATCCGAAGGGTTCACAAACCTGGAAGAAGTCGCCTATGTCGAAGTGGACGAGTTGTTGGTTATTGACGGCGTCGACGACGATACTGCGTCCGAGTTGCAGGCCCGCGCCCGCGATCACCTTGAAGCTGCAAACCGCGAAGCCCTTGCAAAGGCTGTAGAACTTGGTGTTGAGCAATCCCTGATCGACTTTGCCGGACTGTCACCACAAATGCTGCAGGCTCTTGGTGAGGACGGTGTAAAATCGCTTGAGGATTTCGCAACCTGCGCCGATTGGGAGCTTGCCGGCGGCTGGACAACCGAAAACGGCGAACGCAAGAAAGACGAGGGCGTTCTGGAGAAGTTCGACGTCAGCCTTGCCGACGCACAAGAGATGGTCATGACTGCGCGGGTTGCGCTTGGCTGGGTCGATCCAGACGATCTGGTGGCGGACAACGCAGCCGCGGCAGCCGCCGCCGAAGCACAAAAGGCAGGTGCCTGAAGCAAAGGCCCCCACGGAGAGACATCATGGCACGCGGCGGAAGCAAAAAGGATCACGATGAGGCGTCTGAACGGCGCTGCATCGCCACAGGAGAGGTTCAACCCAAGGCGGGGTTGATCCGCTTTGTGGTGGGTCCGGGGGATGTTATCGTCCCCGATCTTGCTGAAAAACTTCCCGGGCGCGGTATCTGGGTGGCCTCGACCAAGGCCGCCCTCAACAAAGCCGTAGATAAGCGACTTTTTGCGCGAAGTGCAAAACAGGCCGTATCCCTCCCTGAGGGGCTTGTCGAAACTGTAGAAGAGATTATGGTGCGCCGCGTGATTGATACGATTTCCCTCGCGCGCAAAGCCGGGCGTGCTGTTACAGGTTATGAAAAAGTCAAAGGATGGCTTTTGACCGAAGAAGCCCGGGTGCTCGTTCAGGCGAGTGATGGATCGACACGCGGCAAAACAAAACTTCGGGCTCCCGAAGGGAACAACACTTTTATTGGATGTCTTACTGCTACGGAATTGGGTTTGTCCTTTGGACGCGACCATGCCATACACGCCGCTCTTGCGGCTGGTGGACTCACGAAACGTGTTATAGTAGACGCCGCAAGATTATCAGGCCTGCGTGAATTGAATGTCGACGCACCAGCCTCGGAAAGGACAATAGATTCGCATGAGCGACAGTGACGGCAAAAAAACACTGGGATTGCGCCCGGGTGGGTCCCGGCCCGGTCAGGTGAAGCAGAGCTTCAGCCATGGACGCACGAAAAATGTAGTTGTGGAGACAAAGCGCAAGCGCGTTGTGGTGCCAAAGCCCGGCGCAGGTAAAAGCAACGTCAGCGCCGCAGCTGTCGGTGATCCGTCACGGCGGCCTGCTGGCATTTCCGATACGGAAATGGACCGGCGCCTCAAGGCGTTGCAGGTGGCAAAGGCCCGCGAAGCAGACGATGCTGCTGAACGGTTGGCTGTTGAAAAGGCGCGCGAAGAAGATCGCAAGCGCCGCCGCGAGGATCTGGAAACCAAAGAACGCGAAGAGCGTGAGCGGGTCGAGGCACTCAAAGCCAAGTCCGAAGAGGAAGATCGCCGAAAGCTCGAAGCCGAAGATGCCGCAAAAGCAGAACGCGCAGCGCGGAACAAGCCTGCGGCGACTGAGCAGGCCGTTTCCGAATCGCCTTCGAGTGCGCCAGGCGAGCAACGTGCCGCACCCACCAAGACCGGAGCACCGACGCCTCGCAAAGGCGAGCGTGACCGTGTCGCTGATGACCAACGCGCAAAACCTGCAAAAGCACGCGACGACAATCGCCGTTCGGGCAAGTTGACCGTGAACCAGGCCCTCACCGGTGGTGAAGGCGGTCGTCATCGCTCGATGGCTGCAATGAAGCGCAAGCAGGACCGTGCCCGTCAAAAAGCGATGGGCGGTATGGAAACCCGTGAAAAAATCGTCCGTGACGTGCAGGTCCCTGAAACGATCGTGGTTCAGGAACTTGCCAACCGGATGGCCGAACGGGTCTCTGATGTGGTCAAGGCTCTGATGCAAAGCGGCCTGATGGTCACTCAGAATCAGGCAATTGATGCTGATACTGCGGAATTGATTGTGGAAGAGTTCGGGCACAAGGTTGTGCGCGTCTCGGACGCCGATGTCGAAGATGTGATCACCGATGTTGCCGACGAAGATACCGATCTGGTCTCGCGTCCGGCGGTTATCACGATCATGGGCCACGTCGACCACGGTAAAACGTCTCTGCTGGATGCGATCAGAAACGCAAAGGTTGTTGCCGGCGAAGCCGGTGGCATCACCCAGCATATCGGGGCCTATCAGGTCAAAACCGAGAGTGGCTCGATGCTCACGTTCCTCGACACACCTGGCCACGCGGCCTTTACGTCGATGCGGGCACGTGGCGCACAGGTGACTGACATTGTTGTGCTTGTGGTGGCTGCCGATGATGCGGTGATGCCACAGACCATTGAAGCAATCCACCACGCCAAGGCCGCAAATGTTCCAATGATCGTGGCGATCAACAAGATCGACAAGTACGAGGCAAACCCGACAAAGGTGCGCACGGATCTGTTGCAGCATTCTGTTGTCGTGGAGGCGATGTCAGGCGATGTGCAAGACGTCGAAGTTTCTGCCCACACCGGTCAGGGTCTTGATCAACTGCTCGAAGCCATTGCTTTGCAGGCCGAGATTCTGGAGCTGAAGGCAAACCCTGCCCGCGCAGCGTCCGGTGCAGTCATCGAGGCGCAACTTGATGTTGGCCGTGGCCCTGTTGCGACGGTTCTTATTCAAAATGGCACGTTGCGGCGCGGCGACATCTTTGTTGTCGGCGAGCAATATGGGCGGGTGCGTGCATTGATCAACGATCAAGGCAACCGCATCGAAGAAGCTGGTCCTTCTGTTCCGGTAGAGGTTCTTGGTCTGAACGGCACTCCGGCTGCTGGTGACGTTCTGAACGTTGTCGAAACTGAGGCACAGGCCCGTGAAATCGCGGAATATCGCCAAAAAGCCGCCAAAGACCGTCGTGCCGCTGCCGGTGCTGCGACAACTCTTGAGCAGCTTATGGCGAACGCCAAGGCCAGCAAAAGCGTTGCAGAACTTGCCGTGGTGGTCAAAGCCGACGTTCAGGGCTCGGCAGAAGCCATTTCGCAGGCGATGGAGAAAATCGGAAACGACGAGGTTCGTGTTCGTGTGTTGCACTCTGGTGTTGGCGCCATCACCGAGAGCGATATCGGGCTGGCAGAGGCATCCGGTGCTCCGGTTATCGGATTCAACGTCCGGGCAAATGCCCCTGCGCGTGCGTCGGCGAACCAAAAGGGTGTCGAGATACGCTACTACTCGGTCATTTATGATCTTGTGGACGACATCAAGGCCGCAGCTTCTGGACTTTTGACAGCCGAAATCCGCGAAAACTTCATCGGTTATTCAAAGATCAAAGAGGTATTCAAGGTTACAGGCGTTGGCAAAGTTGCAGGCTGTATTGTGACCGAAGGCGTTGCGCGCCGCTCGGCCGGTGTACGTCTGCTGCGTGAGGATGTCGTCATTCATGAGGGCACGCTCAAGACTTTGAAACGCTTCAAGGACGAAGTTCCCGAAGTTATTTCGGGTCAGGAATGTGGCATGGCGTTCGAACGCTATGATGACATTCGCCCGGGCGACGTGATCGAAATATTTGAGCGCGAAGAGATTGAGCGCACGCTGACTTAAGATCTCTCTTTTCGCAGCCTCACACTTGCTGCGACGACACATAATACAAAGCGGGCCGCCCCACAGATGTTGGGCGGCCCGCTTGTGTTTCGAACCAGTGCTGCCTTGATGCATTACTTCGAGCAACGCTGTTGCTGGAAACCGCGTGTTCTACAAACGAAAAAGGCTGTGCCTAGGCACAACCCTTTAAGTTCTCAACAGTGATTAACAAAGCAGCCCTGATCCAACGCGGTAACAGGCAAGCTTTGCTTGGCTGTCAGACGGGATCACCCGGAAGAATGGGAAAGCCTTCAAACATTTTCTGACCAACACGGATCAAAATTTTGCCATTTTCGAGGCTACGCACAAACACGCCCTGCACAGAAACACAGCTTCCCAAAGTGATCGTTTTCAGCATGTCATACTCCTCCCTTGAACATTCTGGCTTCAATGTAGACAATTAACCAACACTGAAAAGCCCAAATCAGCTCATAAAGAACTGATTGTTGCGCAAATTATATGCACAACAGAAATTTATTGCCAAATCTTAAACAAAAGAAGATTGCAGCTAAAGCCAGTCACGCAAGATCGGAATGAGCGGCAAGTCTGCAGCAGGCATCGGATAGTCTCTGAGCTGGGCCGGGCGGACCCATTTCAACGCCTGCCCCTCACGGGACATTGGGGTACCATTCCATTTCCGGCACGCAAAAAGCGGCATCAGCAGATGAAAATCATCATAACTATGGCTGGCAAACGTCAGCGGAGCCAGGCAGCTTTCCCATGTGTCGATCCCTAATTCTTCATCAAGCTCGCGCACCAAAGCAGCCTCTGGCGTCTCTCCCGGCTCGACTTTGCCACCGGGAAACTCCCAAAGACCTGCAAGCGACTTTCCCTCGGGCCGCTGCGCCAGCAACACCCGACCATCCACATCAATCAACGCGACAGCTGAAACCAAAAGAACTTTCATTCCAGAGACATCACGATCGGTAGTCCGCATTGATGCTGATATATCCATGGGTCAGATCACAGGTCCACGCAGTAAAATTAGCCCCGCCAACCCCCAGATCCACTCGAATCTTAAGATCGGCTTGTTTCATATAGCTGGCGCCGTCTTGTTCGGAGTAGCCTTCATAGACCCACCCCTTGTCTGCGACCAGAATATCACCAAACCAGATCGACAGCAGATCGCGATCGGCGACAGCACCGGACTTGCCCACAGCCATGACCACCCGTCCCCAATTCGGATCCTCGCCGGCAATAGCGGTTTTGACCAACGGAGAATTGGCAATCGACATCGCCGCACGTTTAGCGTCTGCGGTGTCCACAGCCCCCGTGACGGCGATCTCAACGAACTTGGTCGCCCCCTCGCCGTCGCGCACGACCTGATGTGCCAGATCAGTCATGACCGTGCTCAGGCCCTCACGAAAAGCCACAAGATCATCGGCCTCCGTCAAAGCCGGCCCGGCACCCGTGGCCCCAAGTAGCAGCGTGTCACTGGTCGATGTGTCGCTATCGACCGTGATCGCGTTGAAGGTCGTTTCTGTCAGCTCTGACAACACAGCCTGAAGCACAGGCTGCTCAATCTTTGCGTCGGTGAAGATATAGACCAGCATTGTCGCCATATCCGGCGCAATCATCCCAGATCCCTTGGCAATACCTGAAATGCTCACCTGACCGTTAGCGGTCTGAAGCGTCACACTGGCTCCTTTGGCAAAGGTGTCCGTCGTTCTGATTGCCTCGGCGGCATCGTTCATGCTGCCCTGAGGCAGTGCGGATACCAACGCGCCCAATTGTGCTGTGATCTTCCCAAAGGGGAGCTTTTCGCCAATAACGCCTGTGGACGCCGTGAAAACCCGCGACACCGGCACGCCGGTAGCGTCGGCCGTTGCAGCACAGATCGCCGCAACAGACTCGCGTCCTGACACACCGGTAAAAGCATTCGAATTGCCCGAATTCACCAAAATCGCGGCGCCGCGCGACGCATCGCCTCCGATCTTGTCCTGACAATCCAGAACCGCCGCAGAGCGCGTGGCAGAGCGCGTAAACGTCCCTGCAACCGCCGAACCGGGCGCCAGAACCGCCAACATCACATCCCGGCGTCCTGCATAGCGGACACCCGCTGCAACGGCCGAAAACTGCACACCTGCAATCGGCGCAAGGTCAGGAAATATAGCCGGTGCAAGCGGAGAGACAGCGATAGATTTTGCCATGATATCCTATTGGTCCAAAAGATCGGTTTGACGAATCACCGACGGGTCGATTGCGATGTCTATCCGGGAGATATCGGATTCCAGAACAATACGGTCGATTTCGTTCTGAATTGCCACGCTGCGCAACTCCTGCTCCAGCTCGGCACGCACCTGTTCAAGCGTCGGCGCTTCCAGCAGGCGGGTTTCGTTCAGTTTAATAATATGCCAGCCAAACTGTGTCTTTACCGGCTCGGATACCTGCCCCGGCTCCAACGCCACAACAGCCGCCTCGAAGTCCGGCACCATCATGCCGCGCGAGAACCATCCAAGCGCCCCACCGTTCGGACCCGAAGGGCCGGTCGATTTTTCGATGGCCATGTTGGCGAAATCCGCCCCCTTGTCCAACTCGAGCTTTGACTCAAAGGCTTCGATCTCGGTTTCAAACAAAATATGCGCTGCGTTGAACTCTCGCTCCGGCTCGGCGGCGGCAAATTTCGCCTCATAAGCGGCCTGCACGCTGGCATCAGACACTGAAACATACGCCGCCTGATTCAAAACCTCGCCCGCAAGATACCCGGAAGCCTGATTTTCGATCCCAAGACGCAGCCGCCGCGGCAAGCCCTCGCCCAGCGATTGCGCCAGCGCGTTTTGCTGCACAACCTGATCCAGCAGCCCGTTGAACAGAACGTCATCAGGCAAGGTTTGATACTGCTCCGGCAAGTTTCCGCGCGCAACAATCAGGTGCCCAACGGTGATTTGTGCACCACCAACCGTAGCCACAACAGTGTCGGCCGTTACGTCCTGCGCATGGCTTGGCGCGGCCAAACCGGCAGCGATGGCCATCACGGCCCCCAGTTTCACAAATCTTTGCATCTTGCATCTCCTTCATGCCGCGCGGTCCGGCGACGTTGACACCATCACTCAGGCCCCTTACATCGCCTAAGGTCAGGGCGCGTCAGAGGCTCTGCTTTTGCCCTATCCTTTAGGGATTGCAAGAAGGCAGGGCAAGGCGAACCCACACACGAATGCGTTAAGGCGGAACATACAAATGCTGGGTTTAGGAACGATCGCAAAAAAGGTCTTTGGGTCTTCGAATGACCGACTGACCAAAACAACGCGCCCAGTGATCGCAAAGATCAACGCGCTTGAGCCCGAATTCGAAAAGCTTTCGGATGAAGGGTTGATCGAAAAAACCCGGGAATTGGCCAAGCGGGCCAAAGGAGGCGAAAGCCTTGACGATCTGCTGCCGGAAGCCTTTGCCAATTGCCGCGAAGGCGCACGGCGGGCCCTTGGTTTGCGCGCCTTCGACGCGCAGTTGATGGGCGGTATTTTTCTGCATCAGGGCAATATTGCCGAAATGAAAACCGGCGAAGGCAAGACGCTTGTGGCGACCTTCCCCGCGTATCTCAACGCGCTGACAGGAGACGGCGTGCACATCGTGACCGTCAACGACTACCTCGCCAAACGTGACAGCGACTGGATGGGCAACGTGTTCCGCCAGCTCGGCCTGACGTGCGGCGTCGTGTACCCGCAACAGCCCGATGCCGAAAAGCGCGCCGCCTATGCCGCCGATGTCACTTATGCCACCAATAACGAGCTCGGGTTCGATTATTTGCGCGACAATATGAAATCCGATCTGGCTGAAATGTCTCAACGTGGTCATAATTTCGCTATCGTAGACGAGGTCGACAGCATCCTGATCGACGAAGCCCGTACGCCGCTGATCATCTCGGGCCCGGCCCAGGACCGGTCGGATCTGTACCAGTCGATCGACGCGCTGATCCCTGAACTTTCGGACGACCATTTCGCGATTGACGAAAAGACACGCAATGTCACCTTTACCGATGACGGCAATGAATTTCTTGAGCAATTACTGATGCGCAAGGGACTGCTCGAAGAGGGTAAGTCGCTTTATGACCCCGAAAGCACCACTATCGTGCACCACGTCAATCAGGGCCTGCGCGCGCACAAGCTTTTCACAAAAGACAAAGATTACATCGTTCGCAACAGCGAGGTGATGTTGATCGACGAATTCACCGGTCGGATGATGCAAGGGCGCCGGTTGTCCGATGGCCTGCATCAAGCAATCGAAGCCAAAGAGGGCTGTCAGATCCAACCCGAGAACGTCACCCTCGCATCTGTGACGTTCCAGAATTATTTCCGGCTTTATGGTCGGCTTGGTGGCATGACAGGGACGGCCTTGACCGAGGCTGATGAATTCGACGAAATCTATAAACTGGGTGTTGTCGCGATTCCCACAAACCGCCCAGTTGCCCGCGTCGACGAACATGACGCGGTTTACCGGACAGCGCGCGAAAAATACACCGCAATTATCAATTCGATCCGTACCGCACACGAGCACGGCCAGCCGGTTCTTGTCGGGACAACCAGCATCGAAAAGTCTGAAATGCTTTCGAACATGCTGACTGAGGCAAAAATTCCCCACAACGTTCTGAACGCCCGCCAGCATGAACAAGAGGCCCAGATTGTTGCCGATGCAGGCAAGTTCGGCGTTGTGACCATTGCGACAAACATGGCCGGTCGTGGTACCGACATTCAATTGGGCGGCAACGTCGAGCTAAAGGTCATCGAGGCGCTTGCGGCAAATCCTGACGCGCAACCCGATGAATTGCGCGCAAAGATCGAAGCAGAGCATGCAGGTGAGCGGGCCAAGGTGCTTGCTGCGGGGGGGCTGTTTGTTCTGGCCACCGAGCGGCACGAATCACGCCGCATCGACAACCAGCTGCGGGGCCGATCCGGCCGGCAGGGTGATCCGGGAAAGTCCGCGTTCTATCTGTCCCTCGAAGACGATCTGATGCGTATTTTCGGGTCCGAGCGTCTGGACAATGTGCTTGGCAAACTCGGCATGGCCGAGGGCGAGGCGATTGTGCACCCCTGGGTCAACAAATCCCTCGAAAAGGCGCAGGCGAAAGTCGAGGGGCGCAACTTTGATATTCGTAAGCAATTGCTGAAATTCGACGATGTGATGAACGATCAACGCAAAGTGATCTTTGGACAGCGGATGGAGATCATGGAGGCAAAAGACCTCTCCGAGATCACCCGCGACATGCGCAATCAGGTCGTTGATGATCTTATCATTCAATTCATGCCGCCCAAAACCTATGCCGACCAATGGAACATGGAGGGGCTCTATGTTGCCGTGATCGAGAACCTCAACGTCGACCTTCCGGTCATCGATTGGGGCAACGAAGAAGGTGTCGATGACGAGGTCGTCCGCGAGCGGCTGGAAAAGGCGGCAGACGAGTACATGGCCACAAAGGCGGTCGCCTTTGGTCCCGACAACATGCGCCAGATCGAAAAGCAGGTTCTGTTACAGTCCATCGATGGAAAGTGGCGCGAGCATCTTTTGACGCTCGAGCATCTTCGCTCTGTTGTAGGATTCCGTGGCTATGCGCAACGTGATCCTCTGAACGAATATAAAAACGAATCGTTCCAACTGTTTGAATCCATGCTCGACAGCCTGCGCGAAGAAACGACCAAGAAGCTGTCACAAATCCGCCCGCTGACCCCCGAGGAACAGCAGCAGATGATCCAGCAGATGGTTGCCCAGCAAAAGGCAGCACAAGGCATAGCGCCTCAAGAGCCTGCTGCAAGTGAGGCGCAAACTGTCGCCGACACGGAGTTTGACGAAAATGATTCCGCAACTTGGGGGAACCCCGGGCGCAACGATGCGTGCCCCTGCGGATCTGGCAAGAAGTTCAAACATTGCCACGGTCAGATCACCTAATCTGACGCTACACCACCGCCCCAAGAACGAACCTGCGACCTTTGGGGTGGTCGTGTCATCTGACAGGCCGGGACGTACGCACTAGCGTGCATTCCGTTACCGCCTAACGCCACACTCTCGTGCTCAGCAAGCACAGCAAGCTGCACAAAAAGAACGGCCCACACGTTTGCACGCGCGGGCCGTTTTGTGTCGCAATGTTTGTCAGCCTAGTCGGTCGAGTCCGGCTCTCCGTGGAGCGTAGGAAGACCATGCTTTAGACGTTGTCCATCACGGTAGATCGCCTTGATAAGCGATATCCCCATCAGCACCATTACAAAGCTGAAGGGAAGCGCACCAATCACCATCGCCGTCTGGATAGCACCCAAACCACCGGCAACGATCAACCCGCCAACAACAAACGCAAGTGCAGCCCCCCAGAACAGGATATGCGGCCGGGCCTTGGGGCCTTCGTCACCACCGGCATTGATCGTGTTAATAATCAGCACCGCACTATCGGCAGACGTCACCAGATAGGTCAGCAGCAAGATTACGACCAGAACCGACATCACATAAGCCATGGACTCACTCAGGATCACGGCAAGCATCGCAAACAGCTGATCTGCCTGCCCTGCGCCGACAATCGCTCCGTCTGCGACACCCGAGAGTTCCAGATCAATCGCCGTTCCGCCCACAAGAGCAAACCAGACAAAGCACATGATTGCCGGAATAATCATCGCTCCGAGAACGTATTCCCGGATCGTCCGACCCTTCGAGATGCGCGCCAGAAACACGCCGACAAAGGGTGCAAACGCAATCCACCACGCCCAATAGAAGATGGTCCAGCCACCCTGCCAACCTGCCAGCGCGTCGCCCATCTCGGTGCCGTCCTTGGTCCAGACAGTCAGGATATTACCCGGAATTGACACGATATAATCAAAGATGCCCAGCACAAGTGCCTGCAAACCAAAGAGCGTCGAGCCGAAGATGATAAAGAACAGCAGAACGAAAAAGCTGAGGCCCATGTTAATGTTAGACAGCCACTTAATTCCCTTGCCCACACCCGAAAGTGCCGAAAGGGTCGAGGCGCCCATGATAACCACCAACGCGACAACGATACCCAGAGTTGACGAAGACTGGGTTCCGTCGGCATCTACCGAAAAGAGCCAGTCGCCCACGCCGATCCGCGACAGGCCGGAGATAAACTGCTCCACCCCGAACCCGAGCGTCTGCGCGACACCCAGAACGGTCGCCACAACAGCAACCACATCAACAGTGTGCCCCAACGGACCCGACAATGCCTTGCCGAACAAAGGTGTGAGCGCCGAACGGATCGTCAGTGGCAAACCGCGCCGGTACGAGAAATAACCAAGCGCCAGCCCGACGATAGCATAAGAGGCCCACGCCGCCAGACCCCAGTGCGTAAACGACCAGATATAGGCATCACGCACATTTCCGGCGGTGCTACCTTCGGTCAATCCCATGATTGTACTTGGGTTTTTAGCAAAGTGATACATCGGTTCGGCGGTGGCAAAGGTCAGCATCCCGATACCGATACCTGCGCCAAACATCATCGAGAACCAAGAGAAATTTGAAAACTCTGGTCTGTCATTATCATGCCCGAGCCTGAGCTTTCCGGCGGCAGGCCACAGCGCAAGCACGAAGCACAATACCACAAAGAACGCCATTACATAGACGTACCAATAGCCGAAACTGGCAGTAATAATGCTATTCAGGGCTCCTAGAACGCTCGCGGCATTGTCCGGAAAGGCAATCGCCCAGAGAATAAGACTGCCAACAAGAATTTTGGCCGTCACCGCAACGTCTTTCGTGAAGCCACTGTAGAACCCTGAAGTCGCTATGCGAATGGGAAGGTGAATTGTTGGTGGTTTTACTGGCATTTTGTCCCTCTCTTCGGTGTCCTGAAATAGGCCACTCTTTGATTTTCGCGCCGTTGAGGTGTGTATAAATAAGCGCATGCACCTATGCTGACGGAAAACCGCTCAGCGTCAACACCTGATCTGCTTAAATTGTGGACGTTAGAAGTATTACTTGCCTTTTTCCAAAGCAAAAAAGAATACATTCGCAGTTAATCAAAGCACTCAGGTCTCTGCGCTCCAAAACCACTCAGACCACAAAGCATCGCAACACGCAGACTTCGACTGGCCATCCGGTTTCGCAGAGTTATTCTTTAACGGCAGCAGAAACGGAAGAAGTATAATCAATGAACACAGCCTTCTGAACCACACCACTTGTCGTAATTATTACAGGAGCCTCGTCAGGGGTCGGCTTGCACGGCGTTGTTGCAGAACTGACGCCTGAGGCGTACCTTCCCCTTTGGGTTAAGGCGACGCGCACGATCTCGGCGGTGCCGAGGGCCGGGAAGCGGTTCATGAGTGCGACGCGGATTTGGATTTCAGCAGTCTGGTGGTCGGGATCTCTCGCGGCGATGCGTTCCCCGAACGCCTTGAGGCAGCGCATCTTTGCCTCGATCCGGCTTCGGGCGTGGTATCCGGTCCAGCGCTTCCAGAACGCCCGGCCATAGTAGCGGGTGGCGCGCAGGGTTTCGTTTCTGGCCGTTGCCGCCGGGCAGTCCTCTTTCCAAAGCCGGCCGTTCTTACGGATCGGAATGATCGGGGTCGCCTGTCGGGCGATGATAGCGGCGTGGCAACGGCGGGTGTCATCGGCGCCATCCATTGCCCGGCAGGGTCATGCGAAGCATGATCCCGAGAGGGGGCGGTCACGGTGCCAATCTCTTCGCCTTCCGG
>JBLIFE010000007.1:0-17090 GCA_047633515.1 Paracoccaceae bacterium
CAATCAGGGCCTTTGATGGCACGCACCCGTAGTTCAGGCAATCGCCGCCCATTTTGTGCCCTTCCAGCAGCACCACGCTGGCCCCCATTTGCGCAGCCCCTGCCGCGATGGACAATCCGCCGGACCCTGCGCCGATAATGCAGATATCTGTTTTAATACGATCCATGATTTACAGACCTTTCTTGCCGCGAAGGGCTTTGAGCACGATGGGAAGCGCCGCAAGGGCACACAGGCCGAGGATCGGCAACAAAATATGCGGTTCGAAAATAATGCCAAGGTTAGGGGTCTCGCCGCGGGCAAAGACCTCTCCCAGTCCGGCACCAACAGAGGTGTACACAATCGCGCCGGGAATGATGCCGATAAAGGTCGTGATGACGAACCGCCCGACAGGCACACCGACCAAAGCCGGCACAAGATTTGCGACAAAAAACGGTACGGCAGGCACCAGCCGGATCAGAAAGAGCATCTCCCACTGGTTCTGGTCGATGCCGGCCTTGATCTTCTTGACGACCCCCTCGGAGCTGTTCATCCGTGCGGCCAGCTTGTCGCCCAGCCCGTATTGGGCCGCCAGAAAGATGAGCGTGGCCCCGACCGTTGCGCCGGTGATGTTGAACAGCGCGCCGGGGAAGGTTGCAAAAAGAAAGCCGCCGGTCAGCGTCGCGATCGTGGCCCCGGGCAAAGAAAAGGCAACAATGACAACATATACAGCAATAAACCCCAGAACCGTCAGCAGATAATTCGCGTCCCGAAACGCAATCAATGTTTCACGATTATCCGACAGCGCGTCAAAGCTGAGGTAATCCTTGAGTGTGAACGCACCGGTCACCGCAATGACTGCGATGGCAATAAGTGGCAGGTTCTTGATCAGGGCATTTTGTGGCTTTTGCGCCTTCGGTTGTTCGGGGGCATTCGTCATGTCAGTCATTTTTCCAGTGTCCGGTTGAGGAGGGCGGGCCGTCGTCTTTGTTAGGGTTAGATGCCTGTGATATGGCTTGGGTGGTAGGGTCATCACGGCTGGTTGATGGGAAACCGCATTTCCGTTACCAAAGCGTGCTTTTGACAGCCTGACTGTAACATCGGGACGGTGTATTACGCCGATTGTTGCAAAAAGCTGGCTCGGGTTGATTGACTTGCATGGAATCTGCGCCTAACAGACGAGCTTCGAACACTAGTGACCTTCGAATCCGGTTGAGTCCGGTTTGGGTCGATCATACGGAGAAGTCGCAATGAAACGTACCTTTCAGCCATCGAACCTCGTTCGCAAGCGGCGCCACGGCTTTCGCGCCCGTATGGCGACAAAAGCTGGCCGCAAGATCCTGAACGCACGTCGTGCCAAAGGCCGCAAGGTGCTCTGCGCATAAGCGTCGGGCGCGGTCCTGTGATGGAACGCGGGTCCTTGGGACAAAAGACGATCGAGACCGCCGAGGCCATGCCTCAGGCGGTTTCTTTGCGTGCTGTAGTTTTGTCTAAACGGGCGGATTTCCTTAAGGCCGCGCGTGCGCGCAGGCAGGCTTGTCCGGCATTCCTGATACAGGCGCGGTGTCGCGATCCCGAGGAGCCGTCCGAAGGCCCTGTGCGCGTCGGCTTTACGTGTTCCAAGAAAGTTGGCAACGCTGTTGCCCGCAATCGTGCAAAGCGCCGCTTGCGGGCTCTTGCACAGGCCGTGTTGCCGGAATCTGGGCGGGAAGGTTGGGATTATGTACTTGTCGGGCGCAAGGACGCGACCGCCAGCCGGGATTTTTCCCTGATGCTGCAAGATCTTCGCCGCGCCATTGAAAGCGTGCACCGGAGCAAGAAATGAGCCCGCTTGCATGGTTCTTGGCCACGCCGATCCACGCCTACCGGTTTATTTTTTCTCCGTTGGTGGGTCGCAACTGTCGCTACCTTCCGACCTGCTCGGCCTATGGGCTTGAGGCGCTTCAGAAACACGGGGCTGTCAAAGGTGGCTGGTTGGCGCTGCGACGGATCGGGCGCTGCCATCCTTGGGGTGGCGATGGGTATGACCCTGTTCCACTCTCGCGCAAGGGTTCTCCGAAGTCATAAAGAACAGGCCCTTATTCTAACTGGCTCAGGCCCAGAGGCAAACAGGACCCGAACCGGAGCCTGTTTCTGGTCTTTCAACAAAGGTTCAGGCAGTTCGCCAATCAAAGAAATCTGCCGGTGCACGAGCCAACAAACGTTGCGCGACATCAAGCCCGAGCTGTACTGCATCCTCGATCGGGGCACGCCCTTCATCAGCCAGCATCTCTGAGCCGTCAGGCCGCAGAATTTCGGCCCGCAGGTGGATTTCACCGCCTGACAGAACCGCGAGCCCTGCAATCGGTGTCTCGCATGATCCGTCCAGCGCCCCGAGATAGGCCCGCTCTGCCGCAAGCCTTTGTCCAGTGGGGATGTCGTGGACCGCTTCCAGCATCGCGGCCATGCGCATATCGTCGGCGCGCCGCTCGATCCCGATGGCACCTTGTGCGACGGCTGGCAGGATATTGTCGGTCTCGATCGCCTCACGCGGGACCTCGTCCATCTTGAGGCGGTTCAATCCCGCACAGGCAAGGAACGTGGCCGATGCGACCCCATCACCAAGTTTACGCAGGCGAGTTTGCAGGTTTCCACGAAACTCGACAATCTGCAGATCCGGCCGCCGGAACAACAATTGCGACCGCCGCCGGAGTGACGAGGTGCCGACCACGGCCCCTTGTGGCAAGTCGGCAAATGAGGTTCCCGCCAGCGTGATGAACGCATCGCGGACATCTTCGCGGGGCAGGTAGCAATCGAGCAACAGGCCATCGGGCTGTGCGACTGGCATGTCTTTCATCGAGTGCACCGCGATGTCGATCGCCCCCGACAAAAGATCGTCTTCGATCTCGCGAGTGAACAGGCCCTTACCGCCGATATCCTTGAGGGGACGATCAAGAATTTGATCCCCTGTTGTCTTGATAACCACAATTTCAAAGGCGTCGTGCGGCAAATCAAAGGCCTTTCCAAGCCAGGCACGCGTCTCATACGCCTGTGCCAAGGCCAATGGAGAGCCTCTTGTACCTATTTTCAACGGGTTAGCGGGAGTGGGCAAATTTTCAATCATGCTGAACCTTTTAAATGTGTCTTGCGAGCCTGACAACTCCTTCTGTCTTGACTTCATGCCACTTTTCTCCGACCCAAAGGGAATACGAGGAAGGAACAGACCCTAATGACCAGCCAGAAATTGATGATGCGCGCACTTGCGGGCGAAACGTTGCCCACCCCGCCGATCTGGATGATGCGGCAAGCAGGGCGCTATTTGCCGGAATACCGTGCGACGCGCGCACAGGCAGGCGACTTTTTGTCGTTGTGCTACAATTCGGATCTGGCTGCCGAAGTTACCTTGCAGCCCATCCGGCGCTACGGATTTGACGCGGCGATCCTGTTTGCGGATATTTTGCTGCTGCCGCAGGCTTTGGGCGCGGATCTGTGGTTTGTTACGGGCGAGGGGCCGCGGCTTTCGACGATCACAACCAATGCCGATTTTGCCCCGATCAAGGGCAAGGACGATATCCACGACCACCTTGCGCCTGTCTATGAGACGGTGCGCATCCTGTCGCGCGAACTGCCGAAAGAGACGACATTGATCGGATTTGCAGGCGCACCGTGGACTGTGGCCACTTATATGATTGCCGGACGCGGCACGCCGGATCAGGGCCCTGCCCATGCCCTCAAGGCAGAGAATCGCCCGCTGTTCGAAGCGCTCCTGAACCGGTTGACTGACGCCACGATCGAATATCTGTCGATGCAGATCAAAGCCGGCGCCGAAACGGTCAAGCTGTTCGACAGCTGGGCAGGCTCGCTCAAAGGGGACGACTTCACGAAATATGCGCTCGAGCCTGCCAGAAAAATTATTGCGGAACTAAAGGCGCGTCACCCGCATGTGCCAATCATCGCGTTCCCGCGTGAGGCGGGCAACGGATATATCGGATTTGCCAAAGCGACGGGGGCCGATTGTGTGGCCATCGATAATTCGGTGTCGGCCAGCTGGGCTGCAGAGCATGTGCAGGTTGACGGCTGCGTGCAGGGCAACCTTGCGTCGCGTCATATGGTGACCGGTGGGCAGGACTTGGTGGATGAAACCCGCGAAATCGTAAAGACGCTGTCAAAAGGGCCGCATATTTTCAACCTTGGTCACGGAATTACGCCGGATGCCGATCCTGAAAATGTTGCTTTGATGATTGAGACAGTGCGCGCCACAGTTACCGCTTGATCGAAAAATGCCGCCCGCCACTTGTTGCGGGTTCGGGCGGCCTGTCGCGTGGCACCAAATGGCGCGGACAACGCGGTATTCAAACACTAGAGCAGGAGGGAAATACCCCCTCCTGATTGCATTGGGATCAGCCCGTATTCAGATCCATTTGGCAAGTGGCGGCAGGCTCATCAGTACGGCATTTGCATCATGGCCTGTCTCTAGTCCGAATTTGGTACCGCGGTCATAAACCAGATTATACTCGGCATAGAGCCCGCGGTGAACCAGTTGGGCCTCTTTGTCGGCTTCTGTCCAGGGGGCGTTGCGGTGCTTTTCGGTGATGGGCAGATACGCGGGAAGGAATGCGCGCCCAACGTTCCGGGTAAAGGCAAAGTCGGCCTCCCAATCGCCGGTGTTCAGGTCATCATAAAAGATGCCGCCAACGCCGCGAGCACGGTTGCGGTGTGGAACATAGAAATATTCGTCGGCCCATGCTTTGAACTTGTCATAATATTCGGGGTTGTGGGGGTCACAATGGTTTTTGAGGACCTGGTGGAAGGCCGCTGTGTCTTCGGCCACCTCGATGCAGGGGTTCAGGTCGGAACCGCCGCCAAACCACCACGCTTGCGGGGTCCAGAACATGCGGGTGTTCATATGGATCGACGGGGTGTGCGGGTTTTGCATATGTGCCACCAGCGAAATTCCCGCAGCCCAGAACCGAGGATCCTCGGCGATGCCGGGCAGGTCGCGGCGTGCTGCCATTGCGGTCTGTGCGCGCGGTGCCAACGTGCCGAAAACAGTCGAGACATTGACCCCGACTTTTTCGAACACGCGTCCCCCGCGCATGACACTCATCAATCCGCCGCCTGCATCCGATCCGTCGTCAGAGGACCGGCGGGTCTCGGAGACATCGAACCGTCCGGCGGGAAGATGCGCAAAAGGCCCCTCGGTCTGCGTGTCCTCGAGGGCCTCAAAGGCGGAAACAATCTGGTCGCGCAAATCACGAAACCACGCGGCAGCGCGTGTTTTCTGGTCATCAAAAGTGTCAGTCATGGCAGATGTCCTTAAAGTCCGTTCCTTCTTTAGCATGCTCGATTTAGCCAAGCCATGCACACAAGAATTATTTGGCATTGTGATATGTTGTGGCTAGGGTTGTCGCATGATGAAATATGCGCCTCTTCTTGTGATTGTCCTTTTAGCTGCTTGCGGTACGCCGTTGGAGCGTTGCGTGTCGCGCGAGACGCGTGAGATACGGATCGTTGACAGCTTGATCTTCGAAGTGCGCAACGTTCTGGCGCGCGGCTATAAAATTGAACGTGAAGAATTCCGGACTTCGGAATATCAGCTTTGCGAAGTTGAAAAAGATGTGGATGGCGAAATAATCTCCCGCCACTTCTGCTGGAAGCAGGTAACGCAGTATCGCGACAAGGCGGTCTCTGTGGATCTGGACGAAGAGCGGCGCAAGTTGAAACAACTGGAAGTGCGTCGTGAGATACTGGTGCAATTGTCAGGATCTGCGATCGAGCAATGCAAAGCAACTTATGCCCGTTAGGGCAGTATCGCTTCGAGGAAAAGAAAACTGGGAAAGGTGAGAGGCTGGACAACGACCCAAGCGGGGCTCGTTACGGCTGCTTCCTTCCGGACCTGACCGGGTTGGCGAGGTGCTCGCCCGCGCCAACCTCTCTTGGACGCGTATAAAGACGGTTTGCCAAGCGTGCAAGGGCCGATGTGCGCCCTCGGCCACTGATGGCGGTGCCATCAAAAGCCTTTGGGCGGTGGCACCGCGCAAGCGCGGTGCGGTCGGCGCATCATGGATAAAGCAAGTGCCTGCAGCCGGCCCGGTCAGACAAGACGCGCTGCCTATCCGGGGTTGCGTTCCGCCCAGCCGGCAAAGATTTTTTCCAGCGCAACGACGATGTAATACAGGACGATGCCAAGCACAGCCAAAGCGATAAGGACCGCAAACATCAGCGGGTAGTCCGAGTTCGTCTTGCCGCTATCGAACAATGCTCCCAATCCACGCCCGTGGGGGGAGACGATCTCCATCAGGTTCGTGCCGATAAACGCCAGTGTGACAGACACCTTGAGCGCGCCGAAAAACTCGGGGAGCGTTTTTGGCAGAGCAATTTTCAGAAAGATCGTCAACTTCGACGCGCCAAGCGACAAAAGGATGTCGCGGTATTCGGGTTCAAGAGTTGACAGGCCGATGGATACCGATACCGCAATCGGGAAAAACGAAATCATAAAGGCCATCAGGACGGTATTGAAGTCGTGGGCACCCACGAACATAAGCGCGATTATCGGCACCACGGTGGCTTTCGGGATGGCGTTGAACCCGACCAACAGCGGATACAGCGCGTCTCGCATCAGCCGTGAAAACCCCATCAGCATACCCAACAGCGTTCCGAACACAATCGCAAGCAGCAGACCCGCCACAGTGCGCCAAAGTGTTTGCCAGCCGTAAACAATAAATAGATCGGAATAGCGCGAAAAGGCCGGACCCAGATCGGAGGGCGAGGCCATTTTATAGTTTGGCCAGCCGTTGGCCCACACTAAAAGCTCCCAGAGCAGCAAGAACACGACAACTGCCGCCGTCGGCACAAGTATTTTCTGCAATATTCCGCCGGGCGCAAAAAGTTTGGCAAGGGTCATAGGGCGGCTCCGCGTTTCTGAGAGGTGCGTCCCTGTGCGATCTGAATTTGATCGCGCAATATCGCAAGGCGCTCTGCGGTTTGAGGTGTGTACAGATCGTCAAGCACGCGTGGCCCGGTGTCGGGGATATCCATGACATATTGGGTACGGGCCGGTCGCCCTGACATCACAACGACCTGATCCGCAAGAAAAACCGATTCCCGCAAATCGTGGGTAATAAGCAATCCGGTAAACGGTTCGCGCTCCTTTACCTTGTGCATCGTTTGCCACAGGTCCTCGCGGGTAAACGCATCCAATGCGCCGAAAGGTTCGTCGAGGATCAGAACATCGGGTTTATGGACAAGGGCGCGACATAAAGAAGCCCGTTGACGCATGCCGCCGGACAATTCCGAGGGGCGCTTGTCTTCGAACCCTTCCAGCCCGACCAGCGCCAAAAGATAACGCGCGCGCTCTTCTTTCTCACGCGCGGTCAATTTGTTCGGTACGATTTCCAACGGCAGGATCACGTTCTTCAGGATCGAGCGCCACTCAAGCAAAACGGGGTTCTGGAAGGCCATACCAACAGTCGAGCGCGGGCTTTTGACCTGTTCGCCGTGAAGCCAGACCTCGCCCTCGTCGGGCTTCATCAGGCCGGCAACCAGGCGCGTCAAGGTGGATTTGCCGCAGCCTGATGGGCCAACAACGGCACAAAACCCGCCCTCGGGCACAGATATATCAAGGCCGCTCAATACAGGAAGCGGGCCGCTGTCCGTGATGAAAGTGTGCGAAACATTGCGGATATCAATAAGGGCTGGAGCATTCATTTTGCCTGGCCTTGCAAAAAAAGGAGCGCCTCCGGCCAAAGAATTCAGCCGGAGGCGATGACATGGACGGCATCCGCAAAGCCGTGGCGGCAGCGGTTAGTTCAGCTTGAAATTCCCGTCGGGCAGGAAGCTTTTGTCGAAATACATCGCGGCATCCGGTGCATTCTGAAACTCGTAGGTCTCTGCAATCTGTTCGATGGCCTTGGCCATCCGCGCATCGTCGATCCCGCCCATGCCGTTCGCAAGGGTGTAGTCGGTGATCACATTTGCATTGATTGCCAGCTCCAGTCGCCGTGCTTCAAGCGCCACGTCCGAGGCAGGGCTGCGGGCTGCTACGGCCTTTGCCCCCATTTCAGGGTCGGCAATGGCATCGATCCAGCCTTTGGCAACAGCGCCGAGGAAGCCTTTTACGATCTCGGGGTTTGCAGCAGCGAACTCGGTATTGACGATAATGGCGTTGCCATAAAGGGCCAGACCGTAATCCGCCATCAGGATCGTCGAGATGTCGTCTTCGGGAACACCCAAGCGCGTCAGGTTAAGATAGGACGAGAAGGAAAAACCTGTAACCGCGTCAACCTTGCCTTCTGCAAGCATGGGCTCACGTGTTGGAAAGCCGACAGGTTCGACGATCACTTTGGTTGCATCGATGCCTGCTGCCTTTGCAAAAGCAGGAAACTGTGCCCACGCACCATCAGGGGGCGGCGCGCCAAGAATTTTGCCTTCAAGGTCGGAGGGAACCGAAATCCCCAAGGATTTGCGCCCGACAATTGCAAAGGGCGGCTTGTCATAAATCATCATAACAGCCGTGACAGGGGCACCGGGGTTCTGGTCCAGAAATTTGATCAAGGAGTTGATGTCGGCGATGCCGATCGGAAATGCTCCGGTCGCCACTTTCGGGATCGCATCAAGAGAGCCCTGACCGGCAGAGACCTCTACCTCAAGGCCAGCGGCCGCATAATGGCCATTATCTGTTGCAATAAAAAAGGGTGCGGCGGGCCCTTCGAATTTCCAATCCAGCGCAAAGGACAATTTTGTCTGGGCCTGCGCGACCCCGGCAATCATTGGAACCGCCAGAGTGGCGGCAAGCGCAAGCGCGGTGAAGTTGCGGTTGAACACGGATAATACTCCTTTTTATGTTCGTTTGCCCGACTTTTGCGCAGGTTAAGAACCTGATGCAGGCCTATTGCAGGATTCTTGGAAGTATCGACAGGATTTCCTAGAGAAGTGTCTACTTTTTCACCGAAGAGTCAAAAAAATAGACATCTGCGAATCTGGTTTGGTCGTCGAAACCGCGTGGCCCTGACCGGATCGATCGTCCGGTGTCGATCCGGCCAAGTACGCATGCATGGTTTTGTTAAAGCGAGAGCCGGTAGGTAAAGAACCCCTCTGCGGCCTGTCCGACGGGTTCGATTGTAACGCCTTTAACGTCGTCTACATACGCTTGCGCGCGCGGGCCGGTTTCAAAAACGACTGACGTGCCGGCAAGCGGGGCAAAGCTCCAATTGGCATCCGCCGACGGGGTGATCGTGCCCTTTTCGACGATATATCGCACGATCACATCGCGGTTGGTGTCGGGGCCTTCGAACACGATGGTTGTGCCGTCTGCCCCGGGAAACGCACCGCCGCCTGATGCGCGGTAATTGTTTGTCGCTATGATGAACTCTTGCACAGGGTCGATTGGCGCCCCGTTATAAGACAACCCGGTGATGCGACTTGCGTCCGGGTTCAGCAGTTCTCCTTTGGGACCGAATTTGGAGGGTTGCGATAGATCGATCTGATAGGTCACGCCGTCGATGACATCGAAGTTGTAGGATGGGAACGCGGAGTTCAAGAGCGGTTGATCAGCCTGTCCGGGGGTGACTTGATTGAACATTCCGGCCGAACGCTCCAGCCAATCCTTGACCTGTGCGCCGGTCACCAGAACAGCCCGCGCGGTATTCGGGTAAAGATACAGATCGGCGACATTCTTTATCGCGATATCCCCCGCCGGCACGTCGGTATAATATTCTGCTCCGCCCCGTCCACCGGCCTTGAACGGTGCAGCCGCCGATAGAATCGGCAAGCCTGCATAGGCGCTGCCTTCAAGCATCTGTTCGATGTACCAGCTTTGCGCGATTGAAACGATCTGGACCGAAGGGTCATCGGCCACCAGTGCAAAATAACTGTGCAGCGGGGCGTCGGTCTTCCCCACAGCCCTCCGCACATAGGCCAGGGTTTCGGCATGTTCTTGTGCTGCTGCGTCAAGGACGGGCTGTTGGCTGTCGACCAGCGCGGTGATGGAGCGGTCTTCGTTACGCTTTGAGATCGGGCGGGCCTCTGTCTCGAACCCCGTCACCTTCCATTCGTTGCCCGAGCGTTCGAGCATCAGGTCGATCAGCCCCAGATGCGAGCCCCAGAACCCGCCCATTGTTGCAGGCTTGCCGTGAATGGTGCCTGCTACCGCGTCAACCGCGGCCATTTTCGTGAACTTTGGTCCTGGAAAAACCAGATGGCTGTGCCCGGTCACAAGCGCATCTATGCCGTCGATCGCTGCAAGCGGAACCGAGGCATTCTCCATCCTGTCTGTCGCCTGTGCCGAGCCGATGCCTGAGTGGCTGAGAGCCAGAATGATGTCGGCGCCTTTTTCACGCATTTCGGGAACATAGGCCTGTGCCACTTCGAGAATATCGCGGGTTTCGACATTTCCTTCCAGATGGCGACGATCCCAGTTCATGATTTGTGGCGGGACGAAGCCGATCAATCCGATACGGATCGGGTGGCTGACGCCTGCGCCATCGGTAAGGGTCTTGTCGATGATCACGTAAGGGGGCAGCAGCGTTGTGTCTTTTGTCGGGTCGCTGCCCATCTGTTTGACGACATTGGCCGAGACAATCGGAAAGGCTGCGCCCGCCACCGACTTTATCAAGAAATCGAGGCCATAGTTGAATTCGTGATTGCCCAGCGTGCTGGCCTCGAATCCCAGGGTGTTCATCGCCTTGATCACGGGATGCAGATCGCCCTCTTTCATGCCGCGCTCGTAGGCGATGTAGTCACCCATCGGGTTGCCCTGCAAGAAATCGCCGTTATCGACCAAGAGAGAATTTGTGGATTCCGCTCTGATATCTTTGATAATGCTGGCCGTACGGGCCAATCCGACCGTGTCGACCGGGCGGTCGGAATAGTAATCGTAAGGATAGACATGCACATGCAGATCGGTCGTTTCCATGATCCGCAGATGGGCCTGATTGGCGGCGGCATGGGCTGAGAAAGGGTGCACCGCGATCAGAGCGGCTCCGGCGGTTGTGCTTGCTAGAAAGCGGCGGCGTGAAAGGGTGGCGCGTGTCAGATTGGTCATAAAACTCTCCAAAGGCCGATGGTGCGGTGCGTTCGGACCTGTCGTGGAGCGGGGCAAAAAACGTCACGCCACACTTTGCATCCGGACACGTCCATGCAAAACAGACAACCACAGCCAAGCGAGGAAAGCATAATGAAAATTGCAGAGCAGGTAACCTTTGGCACATCCGGTCTTGATCGAGCCGCCGAAAAACGGGGCGACGTGGCGGCCTTGGCGCAGATGAAGTCCGCGACTGATGTGCGCATCTTGCCGCTCTGGCATGGCAAGCCGATGGTTCAGGGCGGCGATGCAGTCTCTTTGGCAACCGTGGCTGCGGATCATCCGATGCTGTCTTATGCTGGCGAAGACTGGACCTTTCTGGGGCTGTCGGACGGTGCGCCGTGGTTTGCGGCCGATATCTCTGACTGGGAGCCGGTGAATGTTGATCTGAGCGGTTTGGGGCAGTTTCATGATCCGTCGGAACAGGTCTGGCCAGGGTCGCCCGAAGGGACCCGATTCGCCGAACTGCGCGCCCAGATGAGTGTGATTACACGGCGCGAGGCAGAATTGGCCGCAACCGCCAAGGCCGTGCTGGGCTGGCATCAGTCGCATGCCTTTTGCAGCCGGTGTGGCGCGAAATCTTCCCTCTCGATGGCGGGATGGCAACGCAATTGTAACGCGTGCGGGGGAAAGCATTTTCCGCGCACGGATCCCGTTGTCATCATGTTGATAACGCATGGAAACAAAGTTTTGATGGGGCGCTCGCCGGGGTGGCCCGAGGGGATGTTCTCGTTGCTGGCAGGCTTCGTCGAGCCGGGCGAAACGCTTGAAGCTGCGGTGCGGCGCGAGGTGTTCGAGGAGGCCGGTATCAGCGTGGGGGCCGTGTCGTATCTGTCATCGCAGCCATGGCCCTTTCCGGCATCTTTGATGTTCGGTTGCCGGGGCGAGGCGCAGGATGACGAGATCACAATTGATCCTGTCGAAATCGAGGATGCGATGTGGGTCACCCGCGAGGACATGGCGGCCGCTTTTGCAGGACAGAACCCGGCGATCAAACCGGCCCGAAAGGGCTCGATTGCCCATTTCCTGCTTGAGAACTGGCTGGCTGATCGGTTGGATTGAGCCATGCAATTCGATGCACAAGAAGATGTCGCAGCCCCGATCGAGACTGTTTTCGCACAAGCATCCGATTTCGAGGCCTTTGCTCGCGCCGCAAAACGCCACGGCGCCGATGTGGAGCGGTGTGATGACATGACCTTTGCTGGTGCCGGCATGCACTGGCGTACAAACGTTTCCTTCCGCGGCAGCCAGCACGAGGCCACGGCACGGGTGTCTGTGTTCGATGCGCCGCACGGTTATGAAGTGATCGCACACAGTTCCGGCATCGAGGGCACACTTGTGCTTACGTGCACGTCTTTGTCGCTGGAACGGACCCGGTTGAGCCTGTGTGTTACGCTCAAACCGGCCACTCTCAAGGCGCGGATACTGATGCAGTCTCTAAAGCTTGCCAAGGGCCCGTTGACCAACCGGTTCAAGCAGCGTGTCAGCGACTTTGCCCGTCGCATCGGCACCAACTAAGCAGGCGCGATTCGCTTGCTTATCCGGGGCCGAACGGGATGCAGTCGGTCCCGCGCGCCAGCAGCCGTTCACACGCAAGATTGGCCTGATCCTGGCTGAGGCCGACAAAGTTCGCGTCATAGCCTGTGGATTTGCGCACGACTTTTCGTAACGAGCCGTCGAGCGTGGCCATTTCCTTGAGGGCTGTTGTCAGCAACACGCGTTCTGCTTTGTAGCGCGATGAAAATTGACCAACGGTGACCCCCCAAAGGCGCCCGCCAGAGGTCGACAGGCGGGTCACAACGACAGGCTTGGGGGCCGGCGGCGAGAGGCTTTCAGGAGCGTTGACAGCCAGCGTTACGGGGGTCTGTTGCGAGGATGTCCGGCTTGGGCGTGGCTTGGGGGCCTCGGCAGAGGGGCGCAAGCTGGCAAGGGTCACGCTTGGGGTGTTTTGCTCTTGCTGGGTTGCGACGGCTTCGGCCACCGCTTGCTGAATGGCCGCGGGTGGTACCGGTGCTGGCCCTGTTTCGGGCTTTGCTTGTGCTGCAACTTCCGGCTCCGGTGCGGTAGAGTCACCCTGCAGTGTTTCGCTGGCTATTGACGCGCTGGCTATTATGGCTTCGATCTCTTCTTGCATGGCAACCATAACAGGTTCCGGTGCGGTGCGCGTGGGGCGCGGTGTCGGAACAGGGGATGTCGCAACTGCGCGGACAACACGCAGCGTCTTACCCGCGTCCGGTCGCCCCTCGGTCGAGCCGGTATAGGTGGGCAGGACCGGTTTGTTGACTGCGACGGTCCGCGGGGCGCGTTTGAAGCCCATATCAAGAAGTTTCGCGACCTTTGCATTTCGATCTGCTGTGGAACGCCCTCCGAACACGGTTGCAATAATTCTCTCGTTGCCGCGCTCGGCAGAGGCCACAAGGTTGAAACCGGCGGCACGGGTATAGCCCGTCTTGATCCCGTCAGAGCCTTTGTAGGCCCCTAGAAACCGGCGGTTGGTATTGGAAACCTTCTTGACGCCGGCATCGGTCGAGCGACGCGAGAACAGGTTGTAATATTGAGGATAATCATAGAACAGCCGACGTCCCAGTTTGCTCATGTCGCGTGCCGTGGACAGGTGGCCGGTTTCGGTCAGGCCATGGGCGTTCTTGAAGGTGGTGCTTGTCATCCCGAGTGCTTTTGCCGTGCGGTTCATGCGCCGCGCAAAGGCCGCTTCGGAGCCGGAAATGCCTTCTGCAATTGCTGTTGCGGCATCATTGGCCGATTTTACCGACGCCGCACGTACAAGATACCGCAACGATATTTGTTGACCGGAGCGGAGGCCGAGTTTTGACGGGGGTTCCGACGCAGCCTTTCTGGAAATCTTGAACTTGGTGTCCATCGTGACCTCGCCCAGACGCACGGCCTCGAAGGCGATGTAAAGTGTCATCATTTTGGTGAGGGAGGCCGGATGCAGGCGGGTGTCTGCGTTGCGCGAATGATAGACCTCGCCTGAGCGTGCATCCATAACAAGAGCTGCGTACGGGGCCGCTTCGGAGCGCAACGCGCCGCCGACCAATGCGAAAATTACTGCGAATAATAGGAGCCCTGATTGCCCCCGCTGGTATAGCGTGGTCACGATGCCTGCCTTTTTTACTGCCTCATGTCGCCCGATTTTCCGGTGTCGACAATATTATTAAGCAAAGGCTAGCACAAATTTTATCTCACGAAAAGCCTGTAAAAACAATTGCTTTCGCTTCGTCTCTCATGTGGTTATCTATATTTTGGGGTAGGTGGGTCTTTCATCCACAAAATCGGGTCGCCAGTCGCGCGAATTAACCGATCCGGTCGATCAATGCGCGTAGGCCCGACAGATTATCCAGCGTGATAAAACGGGTATGACCCTCGGGTGGCTCGGCATGTTCCAGCGCCCAAGCTTGGTGATGCGGGATAAAGACTCCCCATCCGCCGGCGTCAATTGCCGGACGCACGTCGGATTTCATGGAGTTGCCAATCATCATCGACCGCTCTGCGCCGTCGCCGCGTGCTTCGAAAATACGTGTGTAAACGTGGGTTGTCTTTTCCGATACAATTTCTACGCCGTCGAACAACTCTCCGAGGCCCGATTGGGCCAGCTTGCGCTCCTGGTCCAACAGATCGCCTTTCGTGATCAAAAGCACCTTGTGGGTTTGAGCGGCGGCTTGAACGGCATCGCTGGCGTGGGGCAACAATTCGATCGGGTGCTCTAACATCTCTTTTCCGATCTCGAGAATCTGCGAAATCACCTGAGCGGGCACACGTGCCTGCGTGATCTGGATGGCAGTTTCGATCATCGAGAGCATGAAACCCTTGATCCCGTAACCGTAGCGCCCGATATTCTCTCGTTCGGCGCTCAAAAGCCGCGCGTCCAGATCCACCGGATCGGCATAATCCTCCAGTACGGCGGCGAATCGTTCCTGCGAAAGTTGAAAGAACCTCTCGTTGTGCCAAAGCGTATCATCGGCATCAAAGGCGATAGTTGTCAGTTTCATGCCCATTCACCGCCTCTTGCGTTGGTCGTGCCCCTTTTCAGATGGCCCTCGTGCCTTATATAAGACATAAGAGCAATCCACCCTTATCTTGATCGAAAGCTTAGTCCTTTGACGATATTCGCCCCATTATTGATGGCAGATGACGACAAGACACCGAATGGTCCTGTCGATGAAACAGACCTGCTGACCAAGACCAAGCCAAAGACCCAGAAACCGCCACTGTATAAAGTGATGCTTTTGAACGATGACTATACGCCAATGGAATTCGTGGTGCATGTGCTTGAGCGGTTTTTTGGCATGAACCACGCGCAGTCGTTCGAACTGATGCTTGTGGTGCACAAGAAAGGCGTTGCCGTGTGTGGCGTCTTTAGTGCAGAGGTGGCCGAGACGAAGGTGGCGCAGGTCATGGATTTTGCGCGCCGGCACCAGCACCCGCTGCAATGCACGATGGAAAAGGAATAGGTCTACCTTTATGGGGGATACCCGACTGACGCTGGCCTTTGAAGCCGGGGCTGTTTCGTTGCCGCAAGACGGCGAAATTATTGTTTTGTGCCCGCATCTTGATGCCGATATGTCGGTGTTTCCAACCGACCGGCTGTCCATCGTTCAAGGATTTGCGCCTGATCACGCTGTTTGGCAACAGCGCGGATTTTCGGTGTTTACAGATGTTCCCGAGAGGCGCTTTGCCTGTGCCGTTGTCACACTTCCGCGTGCCAAAGCGCAGGCGCATGCTATGTTGGCGGCAGCGGCAGGGCTTGGTGGATCGGTGATCGTTGATGGTGCCAAAACTGACGGCGTTGACAGTATTTACAAGGCATTGCGCGAGCTTGTACCGGTGTCGGGAGCCTTCTCGAAGGCCCATGGCAAAGTGTTCCAGATTGCGCCGACGGATGTACTTGATGTGTGGAGCATGCCTGACATGCAGCTCATCGAAGGCGGCTGGACAACGGCACCGGGCGTTTTCTCTGCTGATGCGCCTGACAAAGGCTCGCTGGCTTTGGCAGATGCATTACCGCGCATCAAAGGACGCGTGGCTGATCTTGGTGCAGGGTGGGGTTATCTTTCAGCCCGTGTTCTGGCCCAAAGCGACGCGGTCAAGGAAATTTCTCTGGTAGAGGCCGACTGGGCAGCTCTTGAGGCTTCGCGTCATAATGTGACCGATCCGCGCGCGACCTTTCACTGGGCGGATGCAACGACCTGGGCCGGGGGGCGGTTCGATCATGTGATTTGTAACCCGCCGTTCCACACCGAACGGCGCGCTGATCCGGCGCTGGGTGCTGCATTTATCGCCTCTGCTGCGCGCCTTCTAGCACCTTCGGGAAGCTTGTGGCTGGTTGCGAATCGCCATTTACCTTATGAACGTTCTTTAAGAGCCGCCTTTACCGAGGTGACCGAGCTTCCGGGGCCGGCGGCATTTAAACTCTTTTGCGCGCGCAAACCTGCCCGTGCCCCACGTTCGTAACTATCAAAGCAGGTTTGCCTTATGTCTTTTTCAATAAACGGAAAAACGGCGATTGTAACAGGCGCTGCAAACGGTGTGGGTCTGGCGATTGCGCGGCATTTTGTGGCGCAGGGGGCAAATGTCATGTTTGCCGATATGGATGATGCCCGCCTTGTAAAAGAAGTCGACGGGAAAGACGACGCCGTGCGGTATTTTGCCGGAGACCTGCGACAGAAACTCACGCTGGCAAATCTGTTGTCTGCAACCATTGACGCGTTCGACCATGTCGATATCCTTGTCAATGCCAGCCGTCAGATGGTGGCCTCAGATCCGCTCAATCCTGAGGATGACGCCGTCGAGATGCTGTTGGAGCAAAACCTGATGACCTCTTTGAGGTTAAGCCAGCTTGTTGCCAAACGGATGATCAAGCAGGCCGAAGAAAGCGACGCACAAGGATCTGCCGGTTCAATTATCAACCTTTCGTCTATTGCCGCGCGGCGAACGCACCCTGATCTGATGGGCTATTCGGTCAGTTCGGCAGCGCTTGACCAGATGACGCGCTCTTTGGCGGTGGCGCTTGCGCCCTACGCGATTCGGGTAAATGCCG
>JBLIFE010000008.1:0-16914 GCA_047633515.1 Paracoccaceae bacterium
CACCCGGCGTGCGCCTGATGACGGATAATCCGGTTTTGATGGCGGCGATCTTTTCGGGCTTTTTCGTGATCAACCTGATGCTGTTGCCTTTGGGGATGTTGGTTTCACGGATGGCGGCGCCTATCTTACGGATCAAGGAAGCGTACATGCTGGTGATGATTTGCCTGCTGTGTACTGTCGGCGTTTATTTTGTGCGGGGCAATCCGTTTGATTTGTTGGTGATGGCGATTGCGGGGATCCTGGGGTTTGTCCTGCGTCGGCAGGGATACCCGATGGCGCCGCTGGTGATTGGTATGGTGCTTGGGCCGACGCTTGAAATCAGCCTGCGGCAGGGATTGATTATCACTGACGGAAGCTTTGCGGCGTTCTTTGTGGGTCACCCGATTGCTGGTGGGTTGGTTGCTGCGGCTTGCGGTATGCTTGCCCTGTCTTTGTTCCGGGCTTTCAAAGACAGTAAGGCTTAAGTCGTATGACAATAGGTTTTGCGCCCCCGCCGTACCGGTTGAAAACAGCCGGTCTGACGGTCAATATCCGGATCGAGGGCACGGGACCGCCACTTTTGTTTCTAGGCGGCTCGAACTTTGATTTGTCCCTCAAGGCCCCTGTTTTCGACTCCGCTTTACCGCGCCATTTTACCGTGGCGGCCGCTGATCCGCGCGGGCTTGGTGGCACGGATGCACCACAGGGCGACTGGACGATGCAGGATTACGCCCAAGATGCGCTCGACGTTCTTGATGCGCTGGGCTGGGCGCGTGCCGATGTGTTGGGGGAAAGCTTTGGGGCGATGGTTGCGATGCATCTTGCCGCGCGCGCGCCGGAGCGGGTGAGACGCCTGGCGTTGGCTGCGGGATCGCCGGGTGGGGCAGGCGGGTCGTCCTATCCGGTCGAGCAGTTTCAACAGATTTCTGATCCGCGCGCCCGCGCCCGCAGTGCGCTTGAGATCCTGGACTGCCGGTTTGCAGACCTTGTTAGGGACGCGCCCGACGTGGCGCAGGCCCAAATTGGCGCTCGTGTCGCAGTAGAGGCGGCCTTTCGGGCGAGCCATGACAATGCTGTTGGCTATCCGCGCCTGCTCGGGGCGCGAGCGGGTCATGATGCGTGGGCCGCACTGCCGGGCATTCAGTGTCCGACGCTTGTTTTTGCAGGTCGTTTCGACCGGCAGGCCCCACCGGAGCGTTCCGGAAAAATCACAGGTGCCATGCCTGACGCAACACTTTATGTCATCGACGGGGGGCACAATCACTGTTTTGCGATGCCAGAACCCGTCCTGAAGATCGTTGAACACTGGACCTGACGCCTTGGCGGGGCGCCGCACCCGCCAAACAAACGGTTGCTCGGTCAGATAATCTCGTCTTCGTCAAATAACGGATCACCGGTCAACTGGCCGTTGATATCATCCATCGTGAATTCGGCCTTGGCCAATGACTTTACGAGGGCAAGATGAAAAACCGCATCCCCTTCGTTGACCACGGGCATGACGGCCCTGCCGACGATAATGCCGTCAAAGGGGGCGATAATTTCCTGTTCCTGCGCGCCAAAGGGATCGGACACAGCCGCCATCAGGTCTCCTTGTGCCACAACATCCCCATCTGCGCGGTAGGTTCTAAGTAAGCCTCCGGCAGGCGCACGCAGCCATCTGCTTGAGGTGCATTGATGGGACGCTGACGTCAGCTTTGTAATGCCGCGTGCCGAAATCATGTCGATATGCGACATGACCCGCAAAATGCCCGTAACCCCGGAGCGTACGGATTTTTCGTCGAACCGCAGTGCTTCGCCGGCTTCGAACAAAAGCACATCCTTGCCGATATCTTTGGCCGCCGCCCGCATGGACCCGTCCCGCAGGGGGGATTGAAGGATCACCGGTGCGCCAAACACTTTGGCCAGTTCGGCGGTTCGGGCGTTGTCGGGTGAAATCCGGATCTGTGGGAGGTTCGTGCGGTGAACAGCGGCAGAATGCAGGTCGATGCCCAGATCGCAACGCTCGATGATCTCGTGCAGGAACAGATGCGCCAGTCGCGACGCAAGCGAACCCTTCGGGCTGCCGGGAAAAGACCTGTTCAGGTCGCGCCGGTCCGGTAGATAGCGCGAATGGTTTATAAAGCCGAACGTGTTCACAATCGGGATCACGATTAACGTTCCGCGCAGAGACTTCAGATTCGGGGCGCGGATCAATCTGCGCACGATCTCGACGCCGATAACCTCGTCTCCGTGCACGCCTGCACTGACAAAAACCGTTGGCCCGTCTGATTTGCCGTGGATGACGTGAACAGACATGGTCACCGGTGTGTGGTCGGACAAGACACTGATCGGCAATTCTACCGTTTGTCGTGATCCCGGTGAAATTTGCGTACCGGCAATACTAAATGAAGAACGTGGCCGAGCCATGGGTGTTCCTTGGTGTTGGGTCCTGATCGATACAGGGGCGCATCATGCCATCAGGACTGGGTTTCTTGCTTTGCCGTTAGATTGGCACGTCGGGTATGCACCGCAATATTGTGGTTTTTGAGGGCAGAGCGCCCGATGATCATTGGAAACGTCATATTGCTTCGGTCGGTCAGCGAAACAGAGATCGTCCACGTCCGGCCCGCTATGCGAAGCCGGGTACGAATGACGATCCGTTCTTCGGGAACGCCACTGGTGTTCTTGATGTCACGGCGCTCATAGATCGGGGCTTCGATGACCTGACTGGAGTTTGTCGCATCCAGCTCGACCTGAAACCGGACCCACTCTGCACCATCCTGCTTGAAGGGCTGGATATGGGTTGCATGCAACGCCGAAGTCCGGGCACCAGTGTCGATTTTCGTTCTGACGTCACGCAATTTCAAAGAGGGTAAATCGATGTGCTCGATCCACCCGATCACCATCAGGTCGCGGGTTGGTTTCACTGTAAATTCAGGGGCAGACATAAAATTACCAATCAGGTCGCATTGATCATGGCAAGCAAGAAGCACCGCCTTGCCCACAATACTTTGTACGAGGCGCAACAGCGCAGGTTTGACCGACGCTACCCCGGTAACAGAGTGCGCCGGCCATGTTTCAGCGCGCTGCTAGCCTTTGCCTTTAGTCTTGGATGTGCCGACTTTTGCGTGCTTTTCAAGGTGCTCGATGATCATCCCCGCAACATCCAGTTTTGTTGCGGCCTCGACGCCCTCCAGACCGGGGGACGAGTTGACCTCCATCACCACGGCCCCGTGGTTCGCCCGCAGCATATCCACACCGCACACGGCCAACCCCATGGATTTCGCCGCGCGAATGGCTGTGGAGCGTTCTTCAGGCGAGATCTTGATCAATTTTGCGGAACCGCCCCGATGCAGGTTTGACCGGAACTCTCCTTCGGCGCCTGTCCGTTTCATTGCCGCAACGACCTTGCCGCCGACAACGATGGCACGAATATCTGTCCCGCCGGCTTCTTTGATAAATTCCTGCGCTAGAATGTTTACGTTTGCACCGCGGAAGGCTTCGATAACGGATTTGGCAGAGCGTTCGGTATCGGCCAGAACCACCCCGATACCCTGTGTGCCCTCAAGCAACTTGATCACAACCGGCGCACCGCCAGCCAGCTTGACGACCTCGCTTGCCTGTTTTGCGTCATGCGCAAACGCCGTAACCGGAAGGCCGATACCGTCGCGGGCCAGCAATTGCATCGAGCGTAGCTTGTCGCGCGACCGGCCGATCGCAACGCTTTCGTTAAGCGGGTAAACTCCCATCATTTCGAACTGGCGCAGGACCGCAAGGCCGTAAAAAGTGATTGAGGCCCCGATCCGCGGAATGACGGCGTCATACCCTTTCAGAGATTCGCCATTGTAATAAATCTCGGGGCGACGCGACACGATATTCATGTAGCATTGCAGTGTGTTGACGACGTCGATCGTATGGCCACGGCTTTCGGCGGCTTCGATCAGCCGTTTATGGGAATAAAGTTTCGGATTGCGCGCCATAAGTGCGATTTTCATCGATATTTCCTTTTAAGAGACAAAAGACATAAAGGTGCGTGCCTTGGGTGTTTGACGTCGTGTTAAACGGACCGTCAGGGAAAAAATCAAACCTCTGTGCAGTGTTCCAGAGCTTGCTGCGAGATGCAAACGGGTCTTTCCCCATGGGGGTCGGACGCAAACCGCAGTGCACCCCTTTAGGGATATGCATTGGTAGGCTGCGTTATTGAAGGGGAAAAATTTTCCGTAGCGGTTAGGCTAGCTCATTGCGGTGCGGCTATGCTCCAACCCCTTGCGGATGTGGGTTTCAAGAGCGGCAATGGCGCCTTTTGAATCGCGCGCAAGGGCTGCATCAAACATTGCACGGTGTTCGGCCACGGCCTCTTCGCCGCGGCTGGTCAGTACCAGCATCTGATAGCGCAGGTATTTGTCATAAATAATCGCGTGCAAAGACAAAAGGTTATCGGAATTACAGGCCTGAATCATTGCCTTGTGAAATTCCCAGTCATAGCGTTTCCAAAGTTCGACCTGACCCGGATCGCCTGCCAGCATTCTTCGTTCGACTAGGTTCAGTTTATGGTGCGCGGCGACAAGGTTACCTTCCCAGTCGGCATCTCCGTTCGCGATAGATGTCTCAAGCGCGGAAGATTCCAGCAAAATACGCAGGTTCGCGATTTCGGTAAGATCCTTTTGGGACACTGGTTTCACAAAAAAGCCACGCTGCTCTGCGGCGACCACAAAGCCTTCGCTGGCCAGACGGTTCAGCGTTTCGCGCAACGTAGAAACACTGGCACTATATCGGTCCTTGAGGGCCCCCAGCTTCAGCTTGAGACCGGGTTCCAGTACGCCGTAAATAATATCGTGCTTGATACGCTCATATGTGGTGGATCTGACTGTGGCCGTCGTGAGAATCATATCTCTTTGCCCGAAAAAACTGACTTCGTCTGCGATTCTATATTTTTAACCTAGGTTTCTCAATGCTGAAAAAATCTAGGGAAAATCATGGATATCAAAGATTATCGATCGTTCGATGAGCAAGCTGATACTGCCAGGCAGCGCATCACTGCAAGGCGACTTTAAGGCTTATCGCACGCGCGGGCTTGCGGGCGCGTGCGAACTGTCCTGTGGGTGTTGGCCAAGCGTTAGGATTTACGGCGGCTGCTTACCACTACGATGGCCGCGATGCCCCCCAATATCAACGGCAGGCTGGCCGGAAGGGGTACAACCGCGGGCAGTGGGCCAGCAATGTCGGTGGTGATAGCTAAATTGGTCGAAATTGAGAAATTCGACTGGGTTGTGTGGCGTTCGGCAAAGAAGAGTTTGAAGTCATAGCCGGTGTTTTCGGACAGCCCCAAGTTTGTGATCAGGTCACTTCCCGTAAAAGACGCTGTTGCCGCGCCGTGTACCCCGCCAATATCCAAAGCGAGCTTGCCGTCAACAAAAACCCAGACATCGTCATCACCCGTAAAGGTGAAGAAATCGCTTGATTCAAACGCCAACTTGCCGGCGAGTTCGTAGGTAAAGTGATAATTGTGACTGCGTCCTTCGTTCCCGATCAACTGATTGTCTATCGGGAAAAACGAATTGTTAATGTACTGGAGCAGGCCGTCGCCATCTTCGGAGAGCGTTACTTCGTAAGTCGTTGACTGGTTCACCCCTGCCACATCCCGATACCATTGGGAGAAATTCGCGGCATTTGAAAACTGGGCGTTGGCCTCACCGCTGGCTGTCAGGACGGGCTTTCCACTCTCATCCAGCTGATATTCCACCGCGCCTGTTTGCAGGCCTCCGATGGCTCTTTGGAAATCGGGATGTGTGGCGCTAAAATCACGTATTATTCCAACAAGATCAATTGTTCCGGCCATAAGCGAAGTGCCCATACCCATGCACAATGTGGACATTGTCAGAATAACACATGACTTCAATGTGTACTGGTTCATTTTACTACTTCCGAACTCGTTAAAACAGACTCACTACCGTGCGAAGGCGGATAACACGCAAGCCGCAAAACCGGCAAACGTCCATTAGGATATGCAACTATCCTTTTGTATACATATTGGCTAAAAAACTGACGCTTTGTCTTGGGCGCCAGACCACGCACCGGCCATTATGCCCGGGTCCAACCTGCCGTTTGCCCAGCCCCACAAGGCCGACCCAACCGCGATCACCCGGTTCAGGGGGTCTGGGTGTCGCTGAGTGTGAGCGTGACCTTATCGCCGGCAAACCACGAGTGACCAAATTCGACCGGCGTTTGTTCGGCATCGAT
Organism: Paracoccaceae bacterium; assembly: GCA_047633515.1. Classification (GTDB taxonomy): domain Bacteria; phylum Pseudomonadota; class Alphaproteobacteria; order Rhodobacterales; family Rhodobacteraceae; genus JBLHUT01. The sequence goes on from JBLIFE010000008.1 coordinate 6,199, forward strand.
ATTGATGCCGATCGTCCGCAGGATGGGGGCATGTTCGGCAATTCGAAGGTGCAGGGCCTGTGTTGCCGTGGCAAGCTTTGCGTTCATGCGTGTCGATGCCCGCGTATAATCAGCGATGCCTGCACGGTTCAGGGCTTCGGTGACCGATTTGGTTTCTGACAGGTCCGAGAGCAATTCGGGAAACCGCTCTGCGGGAAAGACGCTGCGAAATATCCCGATGGGTTGACCATCGGACAGGGACAGCCCTTCGAAGACATGAACAGCGGCTGCATCGGGCAGAGCAAGGGCTGCACACTCCTCCGCCGTGGCTTTGCGGGTTTCGAGCAAAAGCACTTCTTTTGCCGGTGCCCGCCCGGCTGCGATCAGGTTCTGGCGAAACCGCACGCGACGACCGATGGGGTAGTCGGTCGGTGTCATTGTAACGAAAACACCCGCGCCGCGCCGCGCATGGACCAACCCCTCCTTTGACAACGCAGCGACTGCGTGCCGGACCGTATGCCGGTTCACGCCAAACCGCGTTGCAAGCGCGGCCTCGGTGGGCAGTTTGTCGCCTGCGCGATAGTGCTGTGCGGCAATATCACGGCGCAAGCTGCCGGCGATTGCGGTCCAGATCGGGGTGCGGGGGGTCATGTCATGTTTTTTCGATCAGGGGATTGTTTTGTGCGGAGGGTCGTCTATAATTTGTCTAGTTGTATAGACAACTCGAAAAGGTGTCTAGGTGAATATAATGACAGATCCAAACGCGGCGCGAAAATCATGGCTGGGCCTGCTGGCCAAATCTTCGGCTGCTGATGTAGCGCGGCTGTGGCAGGTGTTTGGTGCCGCGCCCGAACATACTGTTTTGCGTGCCCCTGAAATTGGCGGGGTCATGGTGCGGGGGCGGGCGGGCGCGATTGGTGCGGCGTTCAATCTTGGCGAGATGACGGTCACCCGTGCTTCGGTCAAGCTGGCCGATGGCGCTGTTGGGCATGGCTATGTTCAAGGGCGCAGCAAGGATCATGCGGTGCAGGCCGCGTTGATCGACGCCTTGATGCAGACAGAGGCCGCTGACCTTGTCGAGGCTCAGGTCCTTGTGCCGTTGCGCAACGACATGGCGGCCCGCAAATCAAAGCGCGCGGCAAAAGCGGCCTCTACGAAGGTTGATTTCTTTACGATGGTCAGAGGAGAAGACTGATGCAGGCATCTGCACTCGAGGGTGGCTTTGCCCAAGCGCCGATTGATTCTTCGCACGCCTTTCGGGCTGTGATGATTGCTCTGGCCCAACCCGGAGAGATTTGCACGGTCGCGGGGGCCAATCCACCGGCGCCGTTGTCTGTTGCAGCGGGGGTGGTTGTGTTGACGCTGTGTGATCCTGACACGCCGGTCTTTCTGGGGTCCGGTCATGACACGCCCGAGGTGCGCAACTGGATCAAGTTCCACACTGGTGCACCAATAACCAACGAGGCTGCGGCCATGTTTGCCATCGGCCTGTGGGCTGATTTGCCGGTGGCTGCATTCTCTCTTGGTACGGCTGAATACCCAGACCGATCTGCGACGTTGATCGTCGAAGTGCCGGTGTTGGAAAATTCGGGCGCGACCCTGCGTGGACCCGGGATCAAAGACAGCGCGTTGTTGTCGGTTCCTGAAACAAAGGCCTTTCAGGCCAACGCGACCCACTTTCCGCTGGGCCTGGATTTTATATTTACCTGCGCCGACCGTCTTGCCGGTGTGACGCGCACAACGAGGGTTGGCTGATGTATGTCGCTGTTAAAGGGGGCGAGCGGGCGATTGATAACGCCCATGCGTGGTTGGCCGAAGAGCGGCGTGGCGATACGTCGGTGGCCGAGCTTTCGGTGGCGCAAATCCGCGAACAGCTGACGCTGGCGGTGAACCGTGTGATGGCCGAAGGATCGCTTTATGATCCCGATCTTGCGGCGCTTGCGATCAAACAATCACGCGGTGACTTGATCGAGGCGATTTTTCTGATCCGCGCCTACCGTACGACTTTGCCGCGGTTTGGCGGATCAGCGCCCATCGACACCGCGGCCATGAATTGCGACCGGCGCGTTTCGGCGACGTTCAAGGATGCGCCCGGCGGGCAGGTGCTTGGGCCGACTTTCGATTATACGCACCGTTTGCTAGATTTCAAACTGGCCGCTGACGGAGAGGCGGGCGAGGTGCCCTCCAGTACGCCCCATGCAGGAGCGACGCCCCATATCATGTCGTTTCTGGATCGCGAGAACCTGATCCAGTCGGAGCCTGCCGGCGACGACACCCCCGAAGACCTGACCCGCACGCCGCTTGAATTGCCCGCCAGCCGTGCGCTGCGGTTGCAATCTTTGACGCGGGGCGACGAGGGTTTTATCCTTGGCATGGCCTATTCCACGCAGCGTGGATACGCCAACAGCCACGCCTTTGTGGCCGAGTTGCGCATCGGGGCTGTTGCTGTTGAAATGGATATCCCCGAGCTGGGGTTCGCGATCGAGATCGGCGAGATCATCGTGACGGAATGCGAAACGGTTAACAAATTCTCGGGCTCAAAGACGGAACCGCCCCAATTCACCCGTGGCTACGGGCTGGTGTTCGGCATGACCGAGCGCAAGGCGATCTCGATGGCGCTGGTTGACAGGGCGCTGCGCTGGAAGGAACTGGGTCAAGACAACCTTGGTGCGCCTGCCCAGGACGAGGAATTTGTGCTTTATCATTCCGACAACATTCAGGCGACGGGGTTTCTTGAGCATATCAAACTGCCCCACTACGTTGATTTCCAGTCGGAGCTGGAGCTGATCCGCAAATTGCGGCGTGATGCGACGCCCGCGCAGGAGGCTGCAGAATGAGCGATTATAACTTCGCCTATCTTGACGAACAGACCAAACGCATGATCCGCCGTGCGATCCTGAAAGGGTTGGCCATTCCCGGATATCAGGTGCCTTTTGCCTCGCGCGAGATGCCGATGCCGTACGGTTGGGGCACTGGTGGTGTGCAGGTCAGTGCCGCTGTGCTGACGCCTGACGATACGTTCAAGGTCATCGACCAAGGCGCCGACGACACCACCAACGCGGTTTCGATCCGGCGGTTTTTCGAAAAAACCGCCGGCGTGGCCGTGACCGAGGCCACCGCCGAGGCCAGCGTCATCCAGACGCGCCACCGCATACCCGAAGAGGACCTGCGCGCAGGGCAGATCCTTGTCTACCAGGTGCCGATCCCCGAGCCGCTCCGCTTTCTGGAGCCGCGTGAAACCGAGACCCGCAAAATGCACGCCCTTGAGGAATACGGGCTGATGCATGTGAAACTTTACGAAGATATCAGCCAGCATGGCGATATCTCGACGTCTTACGCCTATCCGGTGAAGGTCGAGGGGCGCTATGTGATGGACCCGTCCCCGATCCCGAAATTCGACAATCCAAAGCTCGAAATGGCCGGAATTCAACTTTTCGGGGCGGGCCGCGAACAGCGGATTTACGCGCTCCCGCCTTATACCAAGGTCGTCAGCCTTGATTTCGAGGACTACCCGTTTCAGGCAACCAAGGCCGAACATGCCTGTGATTTGTGCGCCTCTACCGACAGCTATCTGGACGAATTGATCGTCGATGACGAAGGCGGACGCATGTTTATGTGCTCGGATACGGATTATTGCGCCAAACGCCGCAAAGCAGGCCATGTCGGCGCACAAGGCGTGCCTTATGCGGAGGATGCAGCATGACGCCGTTATTGCAGGTCGAAAACATCGCGAAATTTTATGGCCGCCGGATCGGCTGTACGGATGTATCGTTCGACCTTTATCCAGGCGAGGTCATGGGCATTGTCGGAGAAAGCGGTTCGGGCAAATCCACGTTGCTCAACTGTCTTGCCGGTCATCTGGTCCCTGATGCGGGGGCCGTGCGGTTTGACACCCGCGCCGAAGGCTTGCGCGATACGGTGACCATGAACGAGCCAGAGCGTCGGATGCTGTCGCGCACCGATTGGGCATTTGTGCATCAACACGCCCGCGACGGGCTGCGCATGAACGTCAGTGCGGGCGGCAACGTCGCCGAGCGATTGATGGCGATCAATGCGCGCCACTACGGCGAGATCCGCGACAAGGCAACCGACTGGCTGGGCCGGGTCGAGATCAGTGCCGACCGCATTGATGACCGCCCGACGGCTTTTTCGGGGGGTATGCAGCAGCGGTTGCAGATTGCGCGCAACCTTGTAACCGGTCCGCGGCTTGTGTTCATGGACGAGCCCACCGGGGGCCTTGATGTCAGTGTTCAGGCCCGTCTGCTTGATCTGTTGCGCGGGCTGGTGCGCGAAATGAACCTGAGCGCGATTATTGTGACCCATGATCTGGCGGTGGTGCGCCTGCTTGCGGATCGCTTGATGGTGATGAAGGACGGGCATGTGATCGAAACCGGCCTGACCGATCAGGTGCTTGATGACCCACAACATGCGTATACCCAACTCCTTGTTTCCTCTGTTTTGCAGGTTTGACCCAATGATCCGTATCGAAAATGTCTCGAAGTCCTTTACGTTGCACAATCAGGGCGCGGTGGAAATTCCGGTCATGGACCGTGCGTCGCTGGATGTGGCCCCCGGAGAGTGTGTGGCCTTGGTCGGCGCATCGGGGGCTGGAAAATCAACGCTCATGCGGATGATCTATGGAAATTACCTGACCGCCTCGGGGCGGATTATGGTGGGGGATGTTGATGTCGTATCGGCGGCTCCTCGTGAAATCATCCAGTTGCGTCGTCGCACCTTGGGGTATGTCAGTCAGTTTTTGCGGGTGGTTCCGCGTGTGTCGACCGTTGAAGTCGTGGCCGAACCGTTGTTGGTGACCGGAACGCCACGTGCGGCCGCGCTTGAGCAGGCCAGGGGTCTTCTGGCGCGGCTCAACATCCCCGAGCGGCTCTGGATGCTCAGCCCTACGACCTTTTCGGGGGGCGAGCAGCAGCGGGTCAATATCGCGCGCGGATTTGCCTATAATTATCCGGCCTTACTGCTGGACGAACCGACGGCCAGTCTTGATCCGACCAATCGGGCGACCGTTCTGGCGATGATTGCCGAGGCCAAGGTGCGTGGCGCGGCCATAATCGGAATTTTTCATGACCACGAGGCGCGCGCACAAATCTGTGACCGTCATCTGGATGTGACGGCCTTTACGCCCAAAGCTGCCGCGTGACCGGACGTTTTATTGCCGTGGTCGGACCTTCGGGTGTCGGCAAGGACAGCGTGATGCAGGCCCTTGGTGCCCGTGATCCGCGTTTGTCGCTGGTGCGGCGGGTAATTACACGACCGGGCGACGCAGGTGGCGAGGATTTCGACGGAGTGACAGAGGCAGAGTTTGCCGCACGGCAGGCGGCGGGTCAGTTCGCACTGAGTTGGCCGGCGCATGGGTTGCTCTATGCGGTACCTGCGTCGGTGGACGCGACGCTGCGGGACGGCCACGATGTGTTGGTCAATCTTTCGCGCGCTGTGTTGTTGCAGGCACAGGCGCGGTTCACGCAGTTTGCGGTGATCCTTCTGAAAGCGGATCACGCCGCGCTTCGCATGCGTCTTCGCAACAGAGGCCGTGAAACAGAGGCTGACATCCAACGGCGCCTGATGCGTGCCGATTTTGCAATGCCAAACGGGCTTGAGGCTCACGTTGTCGACAACAGCGGACCACTGGACGAAACAATTGACGCGATCTTGACGCGGCTTTATCCGGTAAGGGCATAGCGTTGGATTTGATGGAACATCCCCTCACGATCCTGCCCCATGAGCGTCAGCGCATCAAGGACAAGCGGGCGTGGCACGATCGGGTCCAGAACCGGCGCCAAGGTGGCAATAACCTTGGCTGCTTTCACGGCTGGCAGCGGGCCGGTCAGGGTCAGGTGAAAGTGGAAGTCATCAAAGATAAACGGATATCCCCACTCCAGCATCTGCCGGTCCTGTCTTGGGGTCAGGGTGGATTGCCTACGGCGGGCAATGTCAGCCTGCGACAACGGCTGGCGGTGAACATCAAGATCGCGCACGATTTGCGCCGCAAGATTGTGCAGTGCGGTTGTATCGCCGCAAGGGCGCAGAGCGACAAAGCCGTGCGTGTGGCGCAGCCTTGTGTCATTGACCGCAACAGGGCGGTTTGTCTTGCAAAAGGTCACTACCGCGTCTTGCAAAGAACGCAAACCGGCATCGCCGGTAAGGCGGAACGGAGCCTTCAGCGTTGCATGCAGCCCGTATTTGCGCGGGATTGCCGTAATGTCCGCCACGTCTATAATTCCGGTTTGCGGATGGGCAACAGCCCGCGCGGATACAGAATCCCACCCCAACCAGCTTGCGCCGAAGTCTGCCAGTGGCCCGGCTGGCGGCGTATAAAAGATCGCATATCGCTCGAACATTTGAACCCTCCGACAGTTGCTCTCAACTGCAAACCTAGCGTGACACAGCCATGACCGAAGTTACAATCCTTGCCAATGCGCGTTTGATCTTGAAAGACGAAGTGATCCACGGATCCGTGTGTCTGAAAGACGGGATCATCACCCAGATAGATACCGGAGGTGCTGTGCCTGCGGGGGCGCGTGATATGAACGGGGATTTCGTATCGCCCGGTCTGGTGGAGCTGCACACCGATAATCTGGAGCGGCACCTGGCGCCCCGTCCAAACGTCGACTGGCCCCACCGTGCAGCGATCATGGCGCATGATTGTGAATTGTCCGGAACAGGGATCACGACTGTTTTTGATGCGATCCGTGTAGGATCTATCGTGTCGGACGGCGCGAAACGCTATGGAAAATACGCCCGTAAAATGGCGGACGAAATTCTTATGATGCGCGATGCCGGTGTGCTGCGGATCAGCCATCACATCCACTTGCGGGCGGAAATCTGTTCTGAAACGCTTGAGGAGGAGCTGGCCGAATTCGGCCCCGCCGACCGTGTCGGGATCGTCTCGATGATGGATCACACGCCCGGCCAGCGGCAATTCAGCGACCTGCAAAAATACAAGGATTACGTTTGCGGCAAGCACGGGTTGGACCAAGCGACCTTTGACGAGTACGTCACCTTTTTGTACGGTCTACAGTCCCGCTTCGGTGACCGCCACGAGGCTGCGACGGTTGCGGCTGCAACGCGCTATGGCGCGACGTTGGCCAGTCACGACGACACGACCGCCGGTCAGGTTGCTGACAGTCATGCGCATGGAGTGCGATTGGCCGAATTTCCGACCACGGTCGAGGCCGCCTCCGCTTGTCACACTTCTGGTATCGCGACTATTATGGGCGCGCCCAACCTGATCCGTGGTGGTTCGCATTCGGGTAATGTGGCAGCCCTTGATCTGGCGCAGCGTGATCTACTCGACATCGTGTCGTCCGATTATGTGCCTGCTGGTTTGCTGATGGCTGCGGTGCAACTTGGTGATCTGTGGGGAAACATGCCACGTGGCATTGCGACGGCGACGTGCTCTGCCGCGCAGGCGGTCGGGTTGAACGATCGCGGCACCATTTCGATAGGGGCGCGGGCCGATCTTATCCGGTTTGCAACACTCCATGGCACACCCGTGCTCAAGGAAACATGGTGCCATGGAGTGCGCGTTTTTTAAGCGCCCTGTTGTGGCAAACGGCGCGCGCGTTGCGGGCTTAGATAATCGCCTGTTCAAGGACGGGTCGACCGGAGGCAATGCGATCAAAGTGGAACGGGCGCATATCCAGCGTCCGGTACGCGCCGTGTATCATAATCTCGGCGGTACCCCGACCCATCGCCGGAGATTGCTGCAACCCGTGCCCGGAAAACCCGTTCAGGAAAAAGAAGTTCCCGACTGTTGAATGCGGCCCGATAATCGCATTCTGGTCAAAAGTATTGAAGGCATAGTGGCCGGCCCATTCGCTTGTGACCCTGATCGCTTCGAATTGCGGGATACGGTGGGCGATCACTGGCCAGACGTGGCTCTCCCACAGGGACAAATCCATAGTGAAGTCATCGTAGTCGACGGCCGGATCCACTGCTGAATGGGCGCCACATTGATAGGTCCCCCCGCCGTTTTCGCGCACATGTACGCCGGACGGATCAATCGTCAAAGGCAGGTCACGGTCCAGTGGGCGCTGGGCGCTGAAAACCCACGAATAGCGTTTGCGCGGCTCGACCGGTAAACTGATCCCCGCCATGGCCGCCGTGCGTGCACCGCGCGGGCCCGAGGCGTTCAGGACCTGACCGCAGGCAATCAGCTGTCCGGATTTCAACGTAACACTTTCGATCCGCGTGCCGTTGGCATTTCTTGTCATGGCGACAACTTCGTTCTCGATATATTCGACGCCCCGTGCGCGGCTTGATCTGCGCCAGCAGTCGAAAACGGCACTGCCGTCCCAGTAGCCTTCGTCCACAAGGTTGATTGACCCCATCAGGATATCGTCAACATTGTAAAATGGATACTCGGCCTTGATCTGCGCAGGCGTCATCAGCCGTGTCGCGGCGCCTGCGTTGATCTGGGTCTTTTGATTTTGGGCAAGGACCTGTGCAAAGCTAGGGGTATCAGCCAGATACATGTACCCGAAGTTGTGAATAGACAGCTGTGGTGCTTGTGTATCGCCGTCCATGTGCTCGCGCAGGTTTTTGACAAAATCGGCAGCGTATTGGGAAATACGCACGTTCAACTCTGTGGAGAATTGCTGTCGCATGCAGGAATTTGTGTGCGCGGTTGAGCAGGTTTCATAGCGCATGTCCCTTTCGATGACCAGAATACGGCCATCAAAGGTAGCATCGCCGGACAGGAACCATGCGGCAGAGGCGCCCATGATTGCGCCGCCGACAATCACGATGTCATAAGTTTCGTGTGCAGGGGCCTGAGGCTGTCGGGTCATGTGATCTCCTGCCCTTGTTGAACGGCTTGGGTGACTTGTGTGATGTCGGCCTCGCTCAATCCATACTCCCGAATGGCCGTTGCGGCCGTTATATAGCCGCGCGCAAGGTCGCGTTTGACAAGCGCAGCCGGGCGGTCACCGGCCGCGCCGTAGCCGCCACCGCCCGGAAAAGCGAGCAGAACACGGCGTCCGTCTGCCACGAATTGTTTTCCCTTGCCGTTCATCTTTGTGCCGTCGTCCTGTGCGATCGTGGTGCAGGCACCCTCGCTGCCGCCGCGTCGCCCCCGAGCGGGGTGAGACACGCGGTCGAACATCGCCTGAAAGTCGAATTCGTACCCCTGCTGGGCACCGACCTCCATATATTGCCCAAGGCCGCCGCGCTGTTTGCCGGCACCGCCGGAATCGGGACGCAACTCTTTGCGCCAAATGATCACGGGGCCGGCGTGTTCTGTGGCTTCGACCGGCATTGTCATCACCCCCGAGGGGAATGCGGTGGCATTCAACCCGTCAAGTGCGGGGCGTGCGCCGGCACCGCCGGAATTGAAGGTCAAAACCTCGGCGCGCACGGCTCCCTCGGGTGCAGGTGCGTCGCTTCGTGGCCGCAAGGAAAGTTGAAAGTTGCATAAACATCCGGCCCCTTCGGCCGGAACGAGGCCCGGCAGGATTTTGTCCAGCGCATCATAAACAACATCGGGCACAAAATGCCCGACGATATGGCGCAAGGCCACGGGGGCGGGATGCTGCGCATTGACGATTGTGCCCGGGGGTGCTGTCACCTCGAAGGGCGCAAGAGAGGCGGCATTATTCGGGATTTCAGGGGCGATTGCACATTTTAGCGCGTAACAGGCATATGCCTTTGTGTAGACAAGCGGGCAGTTGATACCCTTTTTATCCAACCCCGAGGTGCCAGCAAAATCACACACGATCCTGTCCCCGCAAAATGAGAGCTTTACCCTCAGGGTGATGGGGGTTTCAAAGCCGTCGACTGTCATCTCGCCGCTGGCTGTTGCACGTGGCAGCGCCGCAATCCGTTCAAGCGTTGCACGGCGCGAATGCTCTAGGATGAACGTGCTGATCTCCTCAAGATCCTCCAGCGCGAATTCCGTCATCATGTCGATCAAGCGACGGTGGCCAATCCCGTTGCAGGTCGCCAACGCATACATATCGCCCACGACCTGATCGGGTTCGCGGACATTGCCCCGAACGATTCGCACCAGAGTGTCGTCGACTTTTCCCGCGTCGATGAACTTCATGATCGGGATATAAAGCCCCTCTTCGAACACACTTGCTCCGTCCGCCCCAAGCCCGCGTCCCCCGATATCCACCACATGTGCTGTGCAGGCAAAGAACCCGACCAGTAAATTGTTGTGAAACGAGGGGCTGACCATCGTGATATCATGCAAGTGGCCGGTGCCCTCCCAAGGGTCGTTGGTCAGGTACACATCCCCTGCAAGCATGGCGTCACGCCCGATGCGGCGGATGAAATGGGCGACTGCATCGGCCATTGCATTGACGTGGCCGGGGGTGCCGGTCACGGCCTGAGCCAGCATTCGGCCCTGCGCGTCATAGACCCCTGCCGAAAGGTCGCCGGCCTCGCGCACGCTTGTCGAAAATGCGGTACGTACCAACGCTTGCGCCTGTTCTTCGACGATCGAGATCAGCCGGTTCCACATGACCTGACAGGCGACGTTCGAGTGTGGCTGTGCCATTGCTGTTCTTTCCTTCGGGGTCAAGAGCCGGGGACGATGTCGATGCAGCCGTCCGGCTGCCGCAGGGCGGTGCGCGACGCGGTTATGATAATCGTTGTTTCGGCTTCGGTAATCACGGCGGGCCCGCGCACTGTGCTGCCTTCGGTCATCTTGTCGCGCTCGACGACATCGGCGGTGACAAAGGCGGCTGTTGCGGCATCAAAAACGGTTCGGGTTCCGTG